>CAZGHV010000001.1:0-27076 GCA_964525705.1 uncultured Candidatus Saccharibacteria bacterium
TGCCGATGTAGCTATGTTTAAGCTCCAAAGATTCCTGATAAGCTAGCTGAATTATTTGTACAGCTCTAGGGCTGAGATTGGGGTTACCTTGATACTGCCCGGTACTGAATAGTCGCTCCACTTGCGCTGCAAGCTCGGCAGGCTTAATCCCGAGCTCTGCAAACACTCTTTGCATCACGCTTTCATCTTTGGTGAGTGCGAATAGCAAATGCTCTGTGTCTACAGCTATTTGCCCTTTGCTCACGGCATTACTTGCAGCTATCTGCAGGGATTCATTTGTGCGTTCGGCAAATAAATCTGAGATATTCATATCGAGTATAATTTAATCACTAGCAGACTGCTTTGTCAAGTGCTAAGCTGTGCCAGGTTTCCCTATTTCATAAATGAATCCGGGGATCCTCTCTGTCAGAAGTCCGCTGGGTGATAATTCAATAATGTTTAGGTGATAATCGGTGTCGGGCCAAATTAACTTTCCTCCCGGTTTCACTTGCCGTAGGAGGTGTTGTGGTGGAGAGACAAGCGCGTAAGAGATTATTATTGCGTCAAACGGTGCTTTATCTTCCAGACCAAATTGACCGTCACGCAGTAAGAATTCTGTCTTGCCTGCTATAGAGGGATAGTGCTGCAGCCCTTCTCTGGCATGTCTCCAAATCCAATTGATACGTTCCATGGAGAACACTTTTCCGGTATCGCCAGCTACTTGGGATAAGATTGTGGCCAGGTAGCCACTCCCTGTTCCCAGGTGTAGATATTTCCCTCCATATTTAGGTGCTAGTAGTTGTAAATACTGTGCAACTGTTGTCGGGCTGGACATTTTTTCACCATAACCAAGAGGTATTTGGCTGTCATTATATGCATCATTCTTATGTGTTGCGGGCACAAAATGAATGCGGTCTACTGCTCGAAAGGCATTTAAAAGCAAGGGATCATAAATCACACTTTGCCCTAGCCTGGCTACCAGATGATGATGATCCCAAGTAAATGGCTTGGCACTGCCATAGGAAGATATATGTGGTGGATTTGACATATTTACATTATAAACATATCTAGCTGCTGAGTCATTAACATAGCAGAATTCTCTGTGATTATGTATCATGTAGGATGTCATTTTTTTGAGATTGCGACTTACTTTACGACCGGCAACTTTAAAGAAAACTTTTCTCACTCTGGGTGGTGTACTCCTAGTTTTGATCTTTGCATCTGCAGCTTGGCAAACTGCAGACGGCTCAAATATATTGGTGAATTCTGTGCAGGAAGGCTTGTCCATGATCTTGGGGGCAGATAGTGCAGATAAAATATCCAGAGCCGAGGGAATGAGGTACAGCTTGCTGAGTGACAACTATACTCGATGTCAAGGTAAATTGGGAATTGAACCAGCTGGCGGTAATACCCCAGATGTGTGGTTACAGAAAAGTGCAAATGATCTCCAAGCTTATCACCAAGCTGGATTACGTTATATTTTAGTTACTGTGCCCAATTTTCAGCAAAGCACAGTGGATAATTCGATCAAATTGTTGGTGAAGGCGTACCGTTATCACCTAGTGCCAGTATTTGTTCTGGCGGGTTTTGACAATGGTGTGTTTGGACCAGCAGAATTGGAAAATCCCACAAACATAGTTGCTTTCTATAATGCAATTAGTACTGGAGCTGGGAATGTACAATTTGTGGCAAGCACTGCACCTAGATATATGGCGGATCAAGGGAGACTTTTGGAGATGGTAACAGTATCTGTACAGGTCGCAGAAGAGCTAAATAAAGCAATTAATCCTAGCTCTGCAGGGGGTGTGAGTGATTATGATGCAAACGTGGTTATTGCTACTCCTCCGATTCGTTGGTGGCCGTCAAACATAGGCGAAATCGATTCTTTGACTGCTACAGGATTGACAATGGATGAATTTGATATTTTGATGTTGATCGGCCAGAACACTGGCGTGAGAACTTATGAGCAAGCCTACCAGACATATCAATCTGGCAGCTCTGGGTCTCTTATTCGCCAGTTTAACAGCCAAGAAAGGCTGTTTGCTCGCACAATGTTTGTGGGTTTTGGACCTGCACCAGGCACGCTCACAGGTAAACCACAAACTATTCCATACCCAGAGAAGGACACATTGTTAAGAATGCGCCTGGAGTATGGATATATCGCCGATGACCCACAGGTGGAAGGTGTGATTCTGAGTGAGCCATTGTTTGGTTCACTATCAATGGACACTGTTCGCATGATCCATGCCGTAGGAAATAATTGTCCATATGACATCCTTGACTATGATATTCATGAGTACGAAGAAAGGTCTGTGGCTTCTAGTTGCGCAATATCGCGTTCTTCTATAGACGTCGATCCAGATCGAGATACTGCGATTGCACGCATCGTCTGCGATGCTGATCCAGAGATGCCTACATGTGAAGGACAATTACTTTGGTCCAGGCAAATAGGTTTGCCTGTGAGGAACTTCTGCTCAAACTCTCCTTCTGGCACAGATGTGAGTATGTATGAGCCTGTGGCTTCCTACTATGCAGAGCAAACAGATTTCTGGGACCCAGCAACTGGGATATACCCAGATAGTATGGGTTTGTTTGCTGGACGGTTGGTGAGTGCAGATGGTGGCAAATACACAATTCCTTGCCTGGGCAGCGCAATTAACAATTCGGGAGAGGTGGCAAAGGCTCTATTTTATGGAGCTGTGAGTAGGTGGGCATTGAATTTAAATCTCCATCCTGCTTCTGCGCGTTGGGTGGTAGCTCAAAAGTGGAATATTGAGGTGGGCACCGGGAATAGTCTGTTTGCCTGGGTGCCTGCAGGTGAAGAAGAAGTAACAGGGGAGCGTCAACAGGAGCCAGATAGTGCGGTGGTCGCTACCAGGCAAGGCTTCAGGATTGATAATATCCGTGTACTCATAGATGCCTTTGGGCAATATGATCCAGATTCTCTTAAAGGATACGACTGGGAACAAGGTGTCTGTGGTGGTGCCACCCAAATAAACTCGCGAAATATTATTTATGGTTCGGAGGAAGCATTGCCTGTGGACATGCAAAAGGAATTCTGGAGGAATACAAAAAATCAAACCTGTTATCATGCTTGGGTTAAAGGAGATTTAGTAAAGGAGTTTGATGAAGACCCCGTTTTGAGAGCTCAAGCTCTGGCTGCCGGCAGAAATCCTCGCATAAACTGTAGAATGAATGAAAAATACTGGGCGAAGCCAGATGAAAATGGTAATGGTGTTGAGCCGGTGGCAGATGGATTGCCTTGTTACTGTGAGGGGACTATGAATCTTGCCTCCGAGTGGGCAATAAGGAACGGAATGTGTACTTTATCAGATATTCAGATAGATTATGGTTGTATTACCTACATAGGAGGAGCGCATGCCTCGGAGGCAGATGTAGCGGCCGGTATCTCAAATTATGGTGCTTCTGTTGTGTTTCTGGAAAACTCTCGTCCAGAGGCAGGGATTGAGGAGTTTGACATTGAGGGAGCTTATGATGCCATTGCGGGACTTTACAAGACAGTACAAGATAAAATGGCAGAAAGGAATCTGCGGCTCATTTTTAACGAGAAGCTTAACTGGCGTGGGGAAGTGATGGTGCGGGCCTATGCAAAACCATATCTCACATTTTTTGAGGATAAACCATATAAGCCCTATACTCCGAGAACAAACCGTGCCCGGTCTCTCTCTTTGGCGATGCAGGGTGTGGGGGTAGCTGGGACAATTTTGGGGGAGCAGACTTCTGTGGAGGAACAGTTGCGCAATGCAGCTTCTGTCTTGGGTAGTGCTAGTGCTGTTTGTAAAATAGGCGTAAATTTTGCATCCACGTACTCTGGAGTAGGACAGGACAAGATAAACGAGGCCGGCGAGATAGGCTACTCCTATGGACAGATAATTGTACTTGGACCTGGTGATAGTGCAGCTGGAGTCGGAGCTACCATGTCCACTATGTGTAATGCAGGCATTGTCCCTGTAGTCAGGTCTTGCGTTATAGGTACTTGTGGATTTACTAGTGGTGCAGACCAGGCTGCTTTTTTGAGCTCTATTCCGATTCCAGATGCTTGTGGTGAAGTGTACATGACTTGTGGACATAATGAGCCCAATACAGAGTATCCCGATTTTTTTGCAGAAGGACAATGGGCAAGGGAGTGTGCTACCCAGATCGATCGTAAAGGTGGGAAAGTAAAAGTAACCACTCCGATTTGGAACTCTACTTATGATAACTTTCTGAAAGACATGCCACCGTTCTTTGACGGGTTTGGCGCTTGGGATCCTAGCCTATTTGAGTGTGTGGCGTTTAACACATATGACAACGTGGGCGGTCGTACGGCAGATACATTTTACGATCGAGTGTTTTCCTTGAGTCAGTTCTCGGGTATGGAAGCTTGCATTATGGAAACCGGAGTTTATCAAGGTGAGAACACTACGGCAAGTATTCGGGAATTACTGTGGAGGCTCACGGCAAAATCAAATCTATTGTTTCTACTTGGATTTAACTGGACGAATACAAATCCAGACTGGCAACATTTTGCTTTACCAGACCTGGGTGTAGAGGTTGTGGGTGAGTATTGTGACGGTCGGATATTGCCTGGAGGTCCAAGTAATGGAGGCAAAATACCATTTGAAACATACCCGCAATATGCAGCGGGGTTCTACCAAGCCGAGGGTGATCATTCGCAACTTTATTACCATTATTATGAGTATTTGGGAGTAATAGATGAACTTACTAGAGCATTATCATTGCTTACAGATAGTCAGCTACCTGCTGGCGGATACGATGACAGCGGTGACCCTGTATCCGACCTAGCTGAGCAGTTTGCTGGCTGGACAGTTTGTGGGACAAAAGAACACCGTGAAGCGGAAGCTGCGGCAGGAGATGCAGTTAATTGCATCGGTACTTTAGTGGATGAGGATCCCTTGGGAAGCTTTCTTTGTGGAAAGGGCTATCCTGTGTATCACACTTGTGCTCCAGAGAATTATCAAGATGAGCCAAAGTGTGAGGTTGTGCCTCCGCAAAGTAAGTTGTCAAGCTTGCATTCTTTACAGCAATTGGATCCCGACTTGGTTTCAATGACGGAGAAGATAGAAAGGTTGATGTGTCTTAACCCAGGCGTCTTGCTGGCAATGCTTGAGCGCGAGATCACTGCTCGACTTCCAGAACTCACAGGCGATCCTTTCCAGCAGGTTTATGCACGTAAAGATGCGAGTCAGGAAGTGTGGGGACCGGCACAGATACACAATATTTCTTGGATAGGCGGTGGGTATGGAGTAATAGGTAGTGATGAATTTGAAGGTGTGAAGAATCGTTTTGCAACTGGAATTTGTCTTCGCCAAATGGGTATCCCCTATGCAGAACCTATACCTGGTTGGTATCAAGATGGCATGGTGTCTAGTGGCATTTTGGAGAGGTCATATGTGGGATACGCTTTGTGTGGTGCAGCGGCTATACTCAAAGATAACTCTGGTACAGGCGAGAAATGTGCTAGCTGGACAAAAGAGGAAATATATAAAGCGGCAGAAAGATATTTGGGTGCTTGTAGTCAAAATGGTAGAGAATACTGCTCTGTTTATGTGGAAACTATATGTAATCTATACCCAGAAGCAAATGCAGAAATGTGCTCTCAGCTGGGTGATATTGATGATGAGTGTCTAGAGCGCATTGATGATCCAAACGAGATTTGTGCAGATGGGCAAATCCGCTTGCTCCACCCATTACGCAATGCCGATGCTGCAGTTACTCAGCCCTATGGAGGTGACTATAATCACTCTGGAGTAGACTATCGTGCTGGTGTAGGTACCCCGGTATTTGCAGCAGCTGCCGGTATTGTCACCAATGTGGAAAGTGGATGGAGTCCAGGAACTACTACAATATCTGCAAGTGCCGGGAACTTTGTGAAGATTGAGCACAATTCTGGAGCAAGAACCTTCTGGACAAACTATCAGCACTTAAGTAGTGTGGAAGTGCGAGTGGGGGACACTGTTCGTGTGGGTCAACTCATAGGTTACAGCGGCAATACAGGTAGAAGCAGCGGTCCACACTTGCACTTTGAACTGCGACTTGTGGACTGCTATGATGGCTACAATGAGACTGAATATGAGTTCGGCTCCTGCAGCGCAGATCCTGTACCCTTCATTTTATCTGAGGAAGAAATAGCCGCTTGTGCAGATACTTCAAAATCTCCTCCGATTGCAGCTGGTGATGAAGTTTGCCCACTGGAGGATGTTTCCGGAGCGATTATTATCCAAACATCCACGGATAAGGGTGGATCTCATGAACGTGATGATGTTTCCCCACAGAAAGCAACAGACATTCAGGCACCAGGGCATATAGTTGTTGCACCTGTGGCAGGTACTGTCCGGGTTGTAAACCCGGTTGAAACCGTGGCGCAGTTCGGTGATGGTATATGTGATTACATAAGATTGCCCGATCACAATCCAAGTAACGACTTGGAGATAAATTGGAAAGTAATAGAGGCCCAAGGTATGGTAGAAACTCCTTCCGGCTCTGGGATATTTAGGGGTGGTTTATACAAGTATGAGTCGTTTATAGATGATGAGGGGGATTATTATTATGATGGAGGCTTTGTGGTATTAATCACAGATAAAGCAGGCAGACTGTGGAGGCTGGTGCATCTTGAACCTTTGGAAGGCAAAAGTGAGCTAGAGGTAAAGACTGGAGACACTGTGGAACCAGGTGATAGGATCGGGAGGATTTATGATGGTACGCTGGCAGGTACCTGGGCAGATTGGAGCGTAAAGCCTAGTGATGGATCTGGCTGTTTCAACGTATCGGCGGAACATATGCATTTTGCAATCATCAGTGCCAATGCTGTGGATGACCCTATTTATACTGGTAATAATATAGATTCAACCTCTTGGGTGCGGGAGCACTGTGGTCTGTAACCATAAATAGTTGATTATGGAACTAATTAATCTTAAAAATTTCGTAAAAAATTTAAATTTCAAGGTACTTGTGATATTGCTTGTGGTTGTGATTGTAGTTTCTCAGATAATCCGGCTAGCGTTGTCTTCTACAAGTCGCCCTGGAACCCCGCTGAGTGATGCGGCGGGAATTTCTCAGGATACATCATATGTTGCTATAGAGCCGACACAAGTAGCTGGAGGAGGTGTGGAGAATCGCAAACTAATAGTTGTTTATGTTGAAGACCTGGATGTGCTCACATCTGCTGAGATAAAGCGTTTAATTTCTATAGCCGCAAAGACAGAGGGACTGGTAGAGGGAGAATATCGGGTCGTAATCGAAGAATATGAGGATGATGTACCCCTCAAAGTAGATGATGCATACTTGCTAGATCCTGGAGCAATCGATTATACAGATCCTCTTACCTACGCTGAGTATGGAAATACAGCGTTAAACCACTATGCAGATCCAAATGTTATTTATGAAGGATTTACTTCCGTAACTTTTGCAGAGTATGTGGGCGAAGGCAGCATAGCCGATGAGTACTATGAGATATACCCCAGGGGCAACAACACATTTCTAGTGGTGCTTAAACTGGGTTATACACAAACCCTTTTTGAAAAAGAGGTGCTGGCATCGTTTACCAATTCTGGCAATCCGCAAATTGTTTACGAGTCTCGAGATCAGTTCTGGCTAGAAGAATAGGGATAAATGCATTCATATTTGGTCCCCCTGTTGGTTGTCTCTACTCATTGTGCCTGTTAAAATCGGCAGTTATATGCAAAAAGAAGATAAAAAAGCACTCCCACCACGTTCTGTAGACCAGTCTGAATGGTATACGCAAGTAATTATGCGTGCGAAACTTGCAGATTACTCTCCAGTGAGAGGCTGCATGGTAATTCGCCCCTATGGATACGCTATTTGGGAACGAATACAAGAAGTAATGAATAAAAAAATAAAGGCTATGGGTGTGAATAATGCCTATTTCCCACTTTTTATCCCCTACTCTTTTTTACAAAGGGAACAAGACCATGTAGAAGGGTTTGCCCCAGAGGTGGCATTGCTTACTCGTGTGGGAGACAAAGAGCTTGAGGAGCCTTTGGTAGTACGTCCAACATCGGAAACTATAATCTATGAGATGTTTAAAGACTGGGTGCAATCATATCGTGATTTGCCACTAAAGATAAATCAATGGTGTAATGTTGTTCGCTGGGAAAAACGCACAACTCCTTTTTTGCGTACCACAGAGTTTTTATGGCAAGAGGGACACACCGCACATGTAAGCAGGGATGAAGCAGAGAAAATGGTGGCAGAGGCATTGGAGATGTACTCTACATTTGCTTCCGAATACCTGGCTATTTACTCTATCCCCGGTCGCAAAACAGAGGCTGAGAAATTTGCGGGTGCAGAGTATACTACCACATTTGAGTGTATGATGAGAGACCGCAAGGCTTTGCAGAGTGGCACTTCTCATCTTTTGGGGCAAAATTTTGCGCGGGCATTTGGATTGGAGTTTGTGGGAGAAGATCACCAAATGCATTACGCCTGGACTACTAGCTGGGGGCTCAGTACTAGGATAATCGGCGCAATTATTCTCACGCATGGTGATGACAAAGGGTTGATACTTCCTCCCCAGATTGCACCAGTCCAGGTGGTAATCGTTCCTATTTTTAAGAATGAGAACAAATCAGAAGTATTCGACTATTGTGAAAAAGTGCAGGCACAGCTGGAAAATCTTAATATACGATCTGAATTTGATACCAGCGATAATTCACCTGGTTGGAAATTTGCTGAGGGAGAAATGCGTGGAATCCCATTGCGAGTGGAAGTAGGCAGTAAAGACATTGCAGCTCAAGTACTGACAGTGGTGAAGAGAAACGATGGCCATAAACGGCAAGTGCCATTGACCGAGATTTCGGAAGTGATCCCAGAGTTGCTAGAGCTAATACAGGCTGAAATGTTACAGAGCGCAAAAGAGTTTACACAGCAGAATACTAGGCGGGTAGATAGCTATGATGAATTTAAGCAGTTGGTTAATTCTACTGATGAACCCCTGGGGTTTATTGAGGCTTTTTTCTCTGGAGAGAAAGTGCTGGAAGCCCAGATAAAAGAAGAGACAAAATACACTACCAGATGTGTGCCGTTTGCAACTGAAACTGAAAGTGGTAGCTGCTTCATGAGTGGGAAGCCAGGGAAGCTGACAATTTTTGGGAAAGCTTACTAATCACCGTTAACTTGCAGTGATCCCATGATTGCTGCAAATTGCTCTCTTGCGAGCTTTGGTCGAGCTATGTCGCCTATGGCGATAAATTGTAGCGGCTCATTCAGCGAAGGTATCCTCAATTCGCATAAGAATATTGGGTTCTCATAGACGTTACCATCAATTTGGCCCCCCTGTTCATAGATATGCACTGTCAGACGATCTACCCCTTGCCTGCTCACAAAGAATTGCGTGCGTTCGCCCACCACTTGATGCAGATTACTCCCCAGCTCGAGGCTGAGAAGTGCACCTTCTGTGCCTATGATCTGGATGTTACTACCTTGGGTGGTATCAATCACCGTGGTTAAAGTTGCTGGATAAGTAAAAGATATGGCCCACGTAGGGTTGCTATACTCCAAGTAACTCTCTGTTTTTTCTGCTTCGGGTAATGTTTCTGGTTCTGATTCTGATTCTGATTCGTTTGCTTCTGAAGTAGAAGAATTAATGCGATTGAGCTGGTTTTCAATCAGTACATCTAGCTTTGTCTCTCGCAGAACAACATCAAGCAGGGGTACTTGTTTAAATGTGGTAATAAACTGTGCAGATGCAAATATGAGCAGTGCGAAGCCGATAGTTGTCCCTAGTGCAATGAATGTGCCTGTGAGACAACCTCGGATGATGAGCTGATCCCAGCGCATTGAGCGAGTAAGCGCTTTGACGTATCTTGTTAACTCATTGTTATTTTGCTGTTCCATTTGACCATATTAACAGATATGCAAAAGGTTTTCATGTGAACGAAAAATATTTGATATGATTGGTGTTTGCATGGAATTGTCGTGAATTGTGTTAGGACTTGGGTTAACTACCATGTTAATATTTACCATGGATCAATTTGAGCGGGCATCAAGAATATTGCAATTGCTTAAGTCTCAATACCCTTCTGTAGTGCCTTTTTTGGACCACAAACAAGCACATGAATTATTATTTGCCACTATTTTATCCGCACAAAATACAGATGTCGGTGTCAACAAGGCTACCCCGGCTCTATTTAAACGGTACCCCCAGTTGGTAGATTACGCAGATTCAGACCTGGAAGAGCTTACGAGCTACATAAAAACTATTAGTTTTGCAAATAACAAGGCGAAGTATATCCAAGCAGCTGCCAGGAAAATAATCCATGATTTCAGTGGTAAGGTACCAGATACTATGCAAGGTCTCACATCGCTTCCTGGTGTGGGTAGAAAGACAGCCACAGTTATTCTGTTCCAATGGTTCGGGAAAAATGAAGGTATAACTGTGGATACGCATGTGATCCGGCTAGCAAAGTGGTTGCGACTTTCCCAGCATAAAAAACCAGAACAGATTGAGCAGGATTTAATGACACTATTCCCAATGTCCGAATGGGGAGAACTGAGCTTGCGCCTCATAATGCTTGGGCGAGAGGTGCTTACTGCCAAAAACCCTCAATACAAGGGCACCGTGTGGGAGGAATTTGTGGACATAAATTAGAACAGAACAGTGCAGACAGGGTATAATGGGGGATGGGTAATTTTCAGCTTAAGTCAAATTATGATCCTGCTGGTGATCAGCCAAAGGCGATAGATGCTTTGGTGGCAGGACTGAAGTCGGGCGCACAGTTTCAGACTCTGTGGGGAGCTACAGGGACAGGGAAAACTTTCACGATGGCGAATGTTATACAGGCTGTGCAAAAGCCAACTCTGGTGTTGGCACATAATAAGACTCTAGCAGCACAATTATTCTCTGAGTTCAAAGAATTTTTCCCAGACAATGCTGTGGAGTATTTTGTCTCCTACTACGACTATTATCAGCCAGAAGCATATGTTCCGCAGCGAGATCTGTATATTGAAAAAGACTCCGACATTAACGAAACTATTGAGAGATATCGTAGCGCAGCTACACAGGCGTTATTAACTAGATCTGATGTAATCATTGTGGCATCGGTATCCTGTATTTACGGTATTGGGAATCCAGAAGACTATCTTACTCTATCCAGAACATTACGAGTAGGCGAATCCTATGATCGTGATAAGCTGATTCGGCACCTAGTGGATATGCAGTATGAACGCAGCTCTGCCGACTTTTTCACTGGTATGTTTCGTGTACGTGGTGATACCGTAGATGTAAATGTGGCCGCTAATGAAAGGGCTGTGAGGATAGAATACTATGGAAATACAATTGAACGGCTAACTGTAGTGCATCCTATTTCTGGAGAGGTGCTGGAGACGCCGGCAGAGTTGGTAATCTTCCCGGCAAAGCAGTTCGTAACGCCTTTTGAGAAGCTAAAGACAGTGATACCGCAAATCCAGAAAGATCTTGAATTGCAGGTAAAAATGTTCCGTGATAACAAAAAAGATATAGAGGCTATGCGTTTGCAGCAAAGAGTTAATTTTGATTTGGAGATGCTGCAAGAAACAGGTTATTGCAAGGGAATTGAGAATTACTCTCGCTACATAGAACGGAGGCAACCAGGAACTGCCCCTTCTTGTCTACTTGATTACTATCCGGATGACTGGTTGCTATTTATTGATGAGTCTCATATGACATTGCCACAGGTAAGAGGAATGTACAATGGTGATCGTGCTCGCAAACAGACATTGGTAGATTATGGGTTTCGTCTCCAAGCGGCTGTGGATAATCGCCCTTTAAAATATGAGGAGTTCAGGCAGCGAATACGACAAGTGGTATTTGTGAGCGCTACGCCAGGAGAAGAGGAACTTTCTTTAAGCAAAGTGGCGACAGAGCCATCGATGAGTATTAATTTAACTAAAGTTATTGAGCAAGTGATTCGTCCAACCGGCCTGTTGGATCCGGAAGTTGAAGTGCGCCCAGTTTTCCCAGAGAGTTTGTCAACTCTGCAAACGCAGTTGAAGGCAGCAAATTATGATTATATGCCGGTGATGCGAGAAGCTGCTTGGGATAGAACGCAAGTAGCAGATCTGATTTTGGAAATAGAGAGCACAGTGGTGAAAGGACAGCGGGTACTGGTTACTACGCTCACAAAAAAAATGTCTGAGGAGTTAACTGCATTTTTGGTGGAAAAGGGAATCAAGACGCAGTATATCCATTCCGATATTGACTCTATTCAGAGGGTAGAGACTCTAAGACAATTGCGGGCCGGCGTTTATGATGTGCTGGTCGGAATTAACTTGCTGCGCGAGGGTCTAGATTTGCCGGAGGTTTCACTGGTGGCAATATTGGATGCCGATAAAGAAGGCTTCTTGCGTTCTGCAGTAAGCTTGGTGCAGACTATAGGGCGGGCAGCTAGACACGAAGAAGGAAGGGTGTTGATGTATGCCGATAAGCTCACAGACTCTATGCGTACTGCTATAGATGAGACCCGGAGGAGGCGAGCTATTCAATCGGAGTATAATTTACAGCATCATATAGTTCCACGTAGTATTACAAAAGCTATCAGTCAGGATTTTCAGGTGCCTGTGGATACAGATGATCAGGAGAATGAGCGCAAGTATGAACTGACAAAGCGTGCAGAAAGCTATAAAGCACTCAAGAAGCCAGAACAAAAGAGGTTGCTTAAAGAGCTAGAAATGCAGATGGAAGTATATGCAGACTTGCTTGAGTTTGAGAAAGCAGCTGAGCTGCGCGATGTCATTGCACAGCTCAAGAATTAGCAAGTAATTTAGATCGTAATTCCCCCTAATACTCCTCAGTGTAGTATGGGTATTCTCCACCCAAGTCTAGCATTTCTTCTGTGGGCATCATAAACCCACCCAGTAGTTCTGTGAGGTCAAGACTTCCAGTTGGGACCTCGATGGTTACCTCAGCTGGAGCCTTCTCTTTGATAAAAATCGACACTTCACCACTTGTGGTACCATCTGCAATTTGTGAAGAGACAAATACAGGCAACATGTTCTCTCCCTGTGTGCAAATCTCCAGGTTGTCTATTACGATACTTCCCTGTTCGACCTCCATAGATTCATCTATGGCAATGTCTACCAGCATACAGCTTAATGTCATACCTTCTACAGTTCTGCTTTCTGTTATCCTGCCATTGCTGAATATTGGTTTCTGTTGTAGCTTCTGCAAGGTTTCCTCTGCTTCCGTAGCGTCTACAGTAACTCCGGTGAGTTCTGTTGCTTGCGTTACATCAAGTTTGAGCCATGTCCCCAAGAAAACATTTACAAAATCCATATCTCCCAACTCTGCTGCCAGTTCCGAGGGCAAATCATCAACTCTGAAGAACACTTTATTGTCTATATATTTCATTTGACCCGCAAGTTGGCTAGTACCAGAAGCTTCTGTAATATCTGCAGATATATCTGCCTGCCAATCATATTGACCTTGGGGGTTCTGTTTGCCCATTCCTGCCACATTTATCACTGCATCTGTGGTTGTATCTTCTGTGGAAATAGTTATTGTGAAGGCAATACTTTCTGCACCTTCAGGCTGTAATTCATTGTCGAACAATTCTAAGGTGTCAAGTCCCGACGGATCATTTGTACCAGCTTTCACTGCATCATATACAAACTGATTGAGCTGATCCACTGCTTGCTGTGGCTGTGAGGCATCAACTAGCAGATTGCCCGCTGAACTCTGAATGCCACTTTTTGTGTTGGAATTCAAAACTAGCGCAATGCCAATTCCCCCAACTATTAGTAGTGCTACGGCTGCAGCCACAATTACCATAAGTTTTTTGTTTTTCCCGGAATTAGTTTCTTGTTTGTTTTCTGTCTCCACAGTTTTGTTGCTAAATAATAAGTTCTGATAATCATATCTTAAACATCAAAGACTGGCAAACTTGATGTAGGCTGCTTTATTCCGAAGTGGCAACTGCTGCAAAAAGTATTCTCTAAAAAGCGTTACTTGCATATTGCAGCTGTTTTAGCCTCGCAAGCTGTAATTAGGTCATTTCCCGCCATAGACATTGATTCAGTCCGCAGCCCGCAGCTAAAAGAAACAAGCGCTTTGTGCAAGATGCTTTCATCTGCAAAAACTTGCAAATTTAATATATTACCAAATGGGGGAACCCCGCCTATCTGCAGACCGTAATGTTGTTGTATTTTTTCTGGCTGCTCCATCGCTAGCTTCTCACCAGCAAGCTCCTCAACAGATTTAATATTCAGTTTGTTGCTGCCAGGTAGAATGGCGATCACGTTCTTCCCAGTCTTTTTGCCTACAAGTATTAACGATTTCACTATTGACTCTGGACTTTCTCCACTCACCCGCATTGCATCTTTGACCGCAGAAGCTTCCTCATGCTGCATATGGGTGAAATCAATATCCCTGCTTTTAAGTAACTGGATGATTGCATTGCGCATGTCTTCACCGTTCTTAATTTGGGGAAGAGTTACTTTGATACCTAGCTCTTCCAATTGCTCATTTGTAACTGCTGCCGGAGCTTCCATCACTGCTACTTTCCCGCTACCGGTCATAGGGAAGGCAATGGCCTCTTTGAGGGAGGATTCACCGGCGAGCAGCATAACTAGCCTGTCCAGCCCGAGGGCAATGCCGCCATGGGGGGGAGTCCCGGTTGCAAACGCTTCTAGCATATGGCCGATACTCTCTTGAATTTCTGTTTCGGAGTAACCCATTATGGTTAGTGTTTGTTTCAGGATTTCTGGGCGATGAGCTCGAATACTGCCTCCACCTACCTCAAACCCGTTACATACAAGATCGTACTGTGTTGTGAGTATTTGCTCAACGTTTTCTCCAGCCATGTGCTGCTCTAGGTGCTGCTGCTTTGGCATGCTGAAGGGATTGTGTGTAAATGTCCAGCCACTTTTACTATCACGTACTTCTGCTGTATCCTTCTTGTCTACTCTTTTGAAGAATGGGAAATCTATTACCCATGCAAATGCTAGCAATCCAGCTTCCTTCTCTTCTGGGGTACGTAAGTCAAATTTATCTGCACCATACTTGCTCACGGCTTCTGCATAGGTAATTACAGGGAAGTCGGAATCACGCATTTTGCCGCCTACTGCTGTAACTGCAGATTTCACAACTTGCTCAACAAGAGAGCGAATCTCTACCTCATCTGAGAAGCTCATCTCCAAGTCCAGCTGAGTGAACTCAAACCCACGATCTGCACGCAAATCTTCATCCCGAATACAACGAGCTACTTGGAAGTAGCGATTGATGCCGGCTGTCATCAGCAGTTGTTTATATTGTTGGGGGCTTTGAGGGAGAGCATAGAATTTTCCAGGATTAAACCTTGAAGGTACAATAAAATCTCGCGCACCTTCTTTTGTTGATTTTGTGAGCATTGGTGTTTCGATCTCCACGAAATCCTTTGCATACAAGTTGTTCCTCAAATGGCGAATGAATTCAGAGCGCATACGCATGATGGTATTCATTCTCGGGCGTCGCAAATCCAAGTAACGGTACTTAAGGCGTGTTTCTTCATTTATGTCGTGCCCGTCCCCTTTTACAGGCAGGGGTAAGTTTGTGGCTGGGTTTAGTACTATAAAATCGCTGGACGAATCCAAGACTAGCTCGAGATTCCCTGTAGCTATCTCCGAATTAACATTTTCTGGGGCACGTTCTTGCAAGACGCCACTCACTTCCACAACTGATTCTAATGGTGTTCGTTTCATCTCTGGGATACCGCTCCCCACACATTGGATTAGTCCAGTATGATCTCGGATATCAAGAAATGTGAGCTGACCGTGGTCTCTTCTGGAGTCTATCCAGCCCTTAATTTGAATACGGCTCCCTCGCTCTTCTTTCAATAAATCTGCTACCAAAACTCTAGTATTGTGGTTCATTTGCAAGTAATTAATATCTAATTATTCTACATAAAAAGCGACCCACGAGTAATCTATACCCAAGGGTCGCTTTGCGACGGTACCACCTTAATTCCGGTATTAACCGGCTCTTAGCTTTTATATAGTTCTTTTAGTCACTTAGCTTTATGGTCTTTCAGTTTCACCATTTGCTGTCTTGCGAATTTTACTCAATTACTAAGTTTAGGTCAAATCTCTTTGGAATCGACCTGGAGCCTCTTCATTCGCCATAAATATCTCCTATTGATGATAGAATAATTTGTGAATTATGTAAAATCTCTGGGTAAATTGCTCCACTTTCGCCAGTCAGATCCCTGGTGGTATGTGCTGGGTGTATTCATTCTTATTGTTTGCTTGGCAGTTATACCCTGGTCTCCGCTAGCTATGTTACCGGTTGGTGATGGTGACTATGCTGTGATACGTGTTATAGATGGTGATACTATTGAAGTGATGGATAACGCTGGTGCTGAGCTGAAAGTACGGTTGATTGGAATTGATACTCCAGAATTGGCACAGGCTGGGAAAGCCGCTGAGTGCTTTGCGGACGAGGCAAAAAGCCAAATTACTTTGCTGTTATATGGTCAGATAGTAGAATTGCGCTCTGATCCTACACAGGCGGACAGAGATAGATATGACCGGTTGTTGCGTTATGTAATTTCGAAAGATGGGTCAAATGTAAACTTGGAAATGATCAGGGAAGGTTTTGCTTATGAATTTACCTACGACGAACCATATCTTTATCAAACAGAGTTTAAACTAGCTGCCCAAAGTGCTCAGGCGCTCAATCTGGGCTTGTGGCGTGAGTGTATAGCTAAATAGTTCCCTACGTCCTATAGAAGATAAACAGTAGTTGTGCTATAACAGCTATATGACAAAAAGAGGAAACAACATTACAAAGCTGAGTCTGGCAATACCCTGAAGAAAACGTTGGTAGGTGTTGTACTTTTTTCTACTATCATAGGTGTTTTAATTGCAGGTGGTGAAAGTCAAAAAAGGGTCATAAGTAAGCTGGTAGGTAGAGCTGGGACCTTGCAGATCATAGATGATCATAGAATTTTTACTCTTAGTGATGGTAGAAAACTACCGATGGTTAGCGGGATTTTTGATGCTTCAGGAACGGATGTCCAGATAAGCTGGATTACGGGATATGGGGAGAATTGCTGGACGTATGTTTTAAAAGAAATAGGATGGCCTTTGGAGGGTGCTTGGGTGCAGCCCGATGCAGCTAGGCCGCTACTAGAAGTGTCTCATACTTTAACGAATACTTTTACAGAGGGATTTGAAAATATAGACACAGCAAACTACCCTGTGGGCACTTTATTCGTAATTAATGAAGAAAGCATGTGGGGTGCACATGTAGGTTGTTGATTGATCCTGCAACTGGGCTTACGGGAAATGATAATGGCACCGGACCAGCGTACACGGTAGAGCTCTCAAAACTTTTTCGGACGGGTGGAGATGCGATATTTGAAGACACTGGAGAGAGTGTCAAAATAGGTGCTTACTATACCCCAAATTCTGTAGAAGCTTGGATACCAAAGCCATCTGAGAGCTAGGCTTTCTTATCTTGACTCGTCTGTGAGTAAGAATTTTCTCCGTGGGGAAATTTTTTCATAGTTTATCTTGATTGGAAGCAGCTTTGGCTGTTTATATCTTGGGTATCCTATTTACAAAGTTTTTGAACTCAAGATAAAATAAAAAGTAACAACCACAATTCCGGGCAGGTGCTTGAGAAAAGTGGTGGCACTACGTAGAACACCTCCCTGAACATAATGTTTTGTATTTCTTAGGACATTATAGTGGTTGAAGCCATTATTTTTTATTTGTCTTGCCATGCAGTTCATATTTGTTTCTCCTGGCTTGACGCAGCCTACTGTAGAGACTCTGCGGGAGTACGCACAGCGGAAGTTATCAAAGCTGGGCAAGGTGCTGCCTTCTTTACCGAGTGAGCATGTGGTACGTGTGTCTGTGCAGAAGCAGAGGCATATATTTACTGTCCAAGTAGAAGTTACGATTCCCCAGAAAGTGCTGGTGCAGGTTGAGGATCTAGATTTACGAGCAGCGATAGATAGGGCTTACCAGTCACTCAAAATAGCTGTAGTTCGCCAGCGAGAGAGAAAGCAGAAACAAAAGCGCATTTAGTTGCCCTAGGTTCAACAGATAATCTCTTGGTTGCTATAATACTTGGTGGTGAAAAAATTAGGCAAAAAGGTAATTGTAGGGGTGTCTGGAGGGGTTGATAGTGCTGTGGCAGCAGCCCTTTTAAAGCGTGAGGGCTATGATGTGGAGGGTGTATACATGAAAAATTGGTCTGGAGATGAGTATGGCATTCAAGCAGATTGCCCCTGGGAGCTTGATATGCAGAGTGCTGAGTCTGCAGCTAGGCATTTAGATATAACTTTCCGTTCCATTAACTTTGAACGTGAGTATCGTGCAAAAGTAGTTGACTATTTTTTTGCAGAATATGCTGCCGGGCGTACCCCAAATCCCGATGTGATGTGTAACAAAGAGATAAAGTTTGCATTATTTCTGGAGAAAGCTCTGGAGCTAGGAGCAGATTATATTGCTACTGGCCATTATGCTCAGATACGCACCAACACTGATGGCAGCTTTTCTTTGCTTCGTGGAGAAGATAGCAATAAGGATCAAAGCTATTTTTTGTATAACCTGGGCCAGGCAGAACTAGCAAATATACTTTTCCCTATAGGGAAGTATACAAAGCCTCAGGTGCGTTTGCT
Source organism: uncultured Candidatus Saccharibacteria bacterium (assembly GCA_964525705.1). GTDB lineage: Bacteria > Patescibacteriota > Dojkabacteria > J137 > JAEUSD01 > CAZGHV01. Next base: position 18,600 of record CAZGHV010000001.1, read on the forward strand.
TGCAAAGGAATTTGGGTTGCCAAATGCCGATAGACCAGACAGTCAAGGGATATGCTTTATAGGTGAGATTGATGTGCAAGAGTTTTTGCGAACAAGCATTAAGCCTCAACAAGGTGAAATTGTGGATATAGATACTGGCAAAGTGGTGGGCAAACATGATGGGGTGTGGTTCTATACATTGGGGCAACGCACAGGTCTAGGCATAGGGGGATTGTCGGAACCGTATTATGTGGTGGCAAAGACAGCGGATTCAAACACATTATTTGTGGGAAAGGGACGCAGTCATAGACGGTTGTTTTCTACTACTGTCAAACTAGAAAATTTGCATTTGATTAATCCAAAAGTTCTGCATGCAAATCTACAAGCGGCAGTACGTTATCGTCAGATTGCAAAGCCTGGTAGAATAGATATGGCTGAGCTTGAGTTCGTTTTTTCACAACCGCAGTGGGCTGTAACTCCTGGACAAAGCTTGGTGATTTACTCTGGCAATGAATGCCTAGGCGGAGGAGTTATTTGTGAATGAGATGTCCATCCAAAAAAAGTATGCTCTTTTGTCTGAGGATTAAACTTAAGGTTACAATGATAAAACAAAGATGAGAAAAATATTTATGATATATTCCCTATGAGATATAAACCACCAATACCTCAAATTTCCTTTAGCATAGGAGATTCCCCCCCAAAAGCTCATGGCTTAACCCCTATGATATTAACTACTTTTGGCGAAATTACGCCGTGGACAGCTATATATCACTTTATCAGCTGGTCACTACTTAACACTCTAAATCCAGATTCATCACCTCTACATAAGAATGCACTTGTTTTGTTTTGTATTCCTGCAGGCAAGGAACCAGGAATGAAGCACCAAGCAGTTGAAAAGGATGCAAATGTCTTGGCTGATTTGCTATCAAAAGGCTTTGCAGTAATCATATATCGTATTGCTGAACATGGGTACACATTTTTTACCCCAACTGCCTATTTTGGAAATGATGGACTTCGTTCATTTACATTGGAAGGCGTTATGGGACAAATTAGAGCTATTATTGCTCGCTGGGAAGGAGGTATTCGTCTACACAATTACTCTAGTGAAGTGCAAGCGTTTAAGAACCCTACAATAATTCAAGACAGATTTGGGATACTCGTGGTAGCTTTGGACGATGTGCTTATCGATGATCAACTGCTGCCTCCAGCTGAGGAATAATCTGCTTTTTGCGTGATACGATACCTGGAAGTATCATCATCCCGCTGGCATCCCATTCTTGAGCAAAAGCTTTGCTTGCTAGCTCCTTTGCGCTGGAAGATGCTATGAGTATTGCATTTTGTCTGAGAATGTCTATCACAAAAAGCATCTGACCATGATCTGCTGCGGATTTCTCGATTTCAGCTTGCAATTCCTCTTGTCTAGATAAAATTTGATCTGGACTAGTTGTTTCCACCACAGCAATCCGATAGTTTTCCTCTCCGAATTGGAAATCTTTATAATCCAGTTTGAGTATTTCTGCTGCTGTGAGGTCAGACACATCCGATTTTGCTGCAAACATCTCTGCTGCCAGTTCATCTCTGTTAAGCCCACTGATGTCAGCAAGTATTTCTGCTGCCGACTTGTCCTTGTCTGTGGTAGTAGGACTAGTGAGATTGAGCGTATCCGAAATTATGGCTGCCAGCAATAATCCTGCTATATGTGCAGGAATACTCTTGATGCTATGGGCAGATATCTCTTCCCACACAACTGTAGCTGTACAACCATATGGAAGGATGGTCACTTCTATGGGGTTTTGAGTACTTAACCCAGATAGTTTATGGTGGTCGATTATCTTAATTATCTTTGCTCCTTCTACACCAGGTATTAATTCTGCAGGATTGGTAGTATCTATTAGAACTACTTCATCATCTGGGGATATTTTTTCTATTACTAGTGGTTCTGCCACCGACAACTTCTCCAGTATCAGCTTGGTCTCTTTATTCAGCTTGCCTTTTACCACTGCGACGGCAGGTTTACCAACAAATTGAGACAGAAACCATGCATAGGCAATGGGTGTGCACACGCTATCTGTATCTGCTGGAGTGTGACCACAAACTTTGATTTCGGACATAATTAGAAGATATAATGATGCACATTATCTTACATAACCGATTTGGTGGCAAATTTTATTCAAAGGGTCTGGTCAGTTTTGGCCTATATATTGCAAGGTAGACCGGCAGAAAACTTCACTGTAGTGGCAATTACTGGCACCAGTGGTGTGGAGCTGGTGGGCGATGTTGCTGCACATCTGTTGGCAAGTGCAGGGGTACTGGTGGGACAAGTAGGTAGGCAGGGGGTGAGACTGGGGGGCGAAATCAAGGACACCTCTTCATTGTCAACTATGAATACGTGGAAGCTTTATAAATCGCTAGCTTTTTTGGCACATCAAGGTGCAAAGGTGGTTATCCTAGAGGTTGTGCCAGATTTGCCTGTTTTCAGGTTGTCACCTATTAGGTTTAACAGTTGTATTGTTACAGAGATGCTTACTCTGGGAGATGTAGGGTTACGAGAGAATTCCCAAATGTTGATTGATTTATTTTCAGTTGTGCGCAATACCAAAGATGGCGGCTTAGTTGTTTTGAATGCACAAATGCAGAACCTAGACTGGGTAAATCAGGCAGCTTCTCAGTTACCCCAGAAGCTATTTGCTTCTTGGAGCAGAGTTGAACAGGTATCGGATTGGACGCAGTCTTTTACAGGCATGGATTTCAACCTTGCAGAACAACGATTTCATGCCAAGTTATTTGGCACTAGCAGCCTTATCTATACCATGCTGGCACTGCAGTATGTATCGCATTTTGTATCATTACCATCGCTAGTCACTTCGCTGAATGAGTATATCCCGCCAAGTGATCATTTTAATTGTTTATCACATTCACCGCTAACAGTTATTTGTGACCGCCAGAGAATTGCCACAGAATTTGTCGCTATGTTTCCCGATATATCGCAGATGAAGGATGCTGACCAAAATTTGATTGTGGTTGGCGGTCTGGATTCACGTGATGATATAGCTAGAGGGCTAGAGCTGGTCAAAAATGCAGATGTATTAATATTAGCTCCGCGGTCACCGCTTGTCCGTGATTTGGGTCCAGTTGTTACAGAATTTGCTGTAAAAGCTGAGCAGTTTGGAGTTGTCCTGGTTGAACGGTTTACTAGCTTGGAGGAGTTTGAATTGGCAGACAAACAAAAACTACTGGAGAGAATCCACAGGGTACAAGCAAATGGTGACAAACCTGTTGTGAGTTTTGAAGATCTTTCTGTGCAGTGTCGTCAACTAGCCATCCGCTGGGGAATGGAACTGGCGAAAACTAATGATATATTTTTCGTTTCTGGAAAATGCGGCGAAGGCAATATGCAATTTTTGGCAGATAACTCTGTATTCACCTATGATGAGCTTGATTACCTTCATAGATTGAACGCATAATTTTTCTCCTGGTTTCTGGCGGCTTCCATTTCTTCTGCTAGTAGGCGCATATAAAGTGAGTAGCCAATCTCCGATATGTGGCCATGTTGCTCTTCGCCCAAAATATTACCTGCACCTCGCAGCTCTAAATCTCTGCTAGCAACCCCAAAACCTGCTCCAAGTTCTGTGGATGAAACTAGTGCTTCTAGTCTGGGCAAGTAGTTGAGTGTGTGTATTTTCTCTGGTTCTGTGAGTTCTGTGGGTACAGAGTGGAATAAATAGCAATAAGCTTGTTTTGGCGATCTGCCCACCCTTCCGCGTAGTTGGTACAGTTGCGCAAGTCCAAATCTTTCTGCTTGGTGAACAATTAGTGTATTTACATTTGGCATATCCAAGCCATTTTCGATAATAGTTGTGCAGAGCAAGACATCGCTCTTTCTCGTGAAGAAGTTTGTCATACGCTTTTCTAGCTCTGCAGGTGAAAGTTGTCCATGAGCTACAGTGATTTTAGCAGAGGGGATAACCTGCGATAACTGAGCATGTATGGACTCTATGTCCTCTACTCTGTTGTGCACAAAATAGACTTGGCCATCACGCTCCAGCTCAAATATGATTCTTTTTACGACATCATTCCAACTGAACGGAGCTAACTTTGTTATTATTGGCTTTCTGCCGATTGGTGGCGTCGAAATGATGGATATATCTTGGACGGTAGATAGTGCCAACCCAAGTGTGCGCGGTATAGGTGTAGCACTGACTGACAAATGATGGCTAGCAAAGCTGATAGCACGCAGCTTCTCCTTTTGTGCTACTCCAAATTTTTGTTCTTCATCAACGACAATTAAACCCAGTTTTGGTAGTTTGCTAGTAATGTGCAGAAGTGCATGAGTTCCTATAACTACATCTATCTTACCAGCTGTGACCTGCTCTCGGATCTGACGGTTTTCACTAGGTTGGTTAGTTCTAGACAATTGAGCAATTTGCACACCTGTGTTGTGAAATCTTTCCTGAAACACTGCAAAATGTTGGGTACTAAGTACTGTTGTGGGACAAAGTACAAAAGCTTGAAAGCCAGCCTCTACAGTCTTAAAAACTGCACGCATGATAACTTCAGTTTTGCCGAAACCCACATCCCCAACCAAAAGTCGATCCATAGGTGTCTGCTTTGACATATCAAACAAAATCTCATTCACAGATCTTTCTTGATCTGTGGTAAGTGGATATGGAAACCTGGATACAAATTGATGGTAAGCAGGCGAATCCTGATTAGCAATGGCTACAGCTGTAGACACTTTACGTAGTGCGTGGTGAGCCAAAAGCTGCCGGGCAAGTGTTTTAACGGATTTAGTTATTTTTTGTTTGGTACGCTGCCACTCCTGCCTACCAAGTTGGCTTAGCCTCGGTTGTTTATGACCGATAAATCTAGATAATTTGCTGACTTGGGAAACTGGAAGTAGCAACTGATCATCTCCAGCAAATTGTAAGTTAAGATAGGCATTTGTTACTCCAGATACGGTTTCTTGCGTTAAGCCACTATAGATTGCAATCCCATAAACTTCGTGAACTACATAATCTCCGACAGATATTTCACTATCAATTTGAGCAAGCAATTTGCTGGCATTATTGTGTGTTGTATTTGCTGTAGATAAAAATATAGTGCCAAATATTTCTCTGTCTGTGAGAACTACTAGCTTCTGAGACTCAGATACAAATCCCGCTGCAAGAGCATCTGGAAGCAATTCCCATTGGCGATGAGGTGTTTGTAATTTCCATAGTTGAGCAGGTATTTCTGCGGAGTGCTTGGATAATATCTTGACACTATATCCCTGAGCGAGCCAGCGCTCCAATTCTAAAGCCAGGAGGTCATATCTTCCCCAGAATAGCTGAGGAAAAGTAAAGTCTGTCTCCGTCAATGAATTTGTATATTTTGTATTCACCAGCATGCTGGGGATCTGAGTAGTAAAAACTATTCTCTCGTCGCCTAACGATTCCAGAACTATATGCATACTGCTGATATCTGAATCTGTGAGCGGAAAGCTGCTAACCATGAGTTTCTCCAGCTTCTTTATAGTCATGCCTGTCTCAGATTGGAACAGTTGGATTTCAGATATTTGATCATAATCTAGCCTGATTCTGATAGGGTATTCGTAACCTGGGGGCCATAAAGCCAGGGTCTCCCCCAGTATTTGATACTCGTACTTGCCTGTGATTGTTTTTACTTTTACCCAGGGCTCTTGATGCAAAATATCTGTTAAGACTGTGGACTCTTTCCCGGGTGTGATTTGGTTCACATTTGCCAAATATCGCCAGATAGGAATGGAAAGGGATGTAGCGTAAATACTGCACCTGTGATGGTTGAGCAGATATTGCTGCAGGTGTGGCAATGTCTTGTAAATCTTTACTACTGCTTCCATAGTGCTTATAGAAGACCAAGTTGTTGAGGAGTAGCTGTAGACTTCTGGTTATGTTTGTCTCTTCCAGAGGGACTACTGCTGTTTGTTTGTAGCTGCTTGAGAATATCATTTGCACGCGTAATTACTTCGGCGGGAACTCCAGCCATTTTGGCAACATGCACACCGTAGCTGCGGCTTGCTGTGCCTGGAACTATTTGATGCTTAAACACAATCTCATTGTTTGTGGCAGTCACAGCGACTTGCATTGCAAATATTTGTGAATATTTGTCACAAAGTTGTCCTAACTCATGGTAGTGAGTGGCAAATAGTGCCGCGCATTTACATTTCTCAATAAGATATTCTGCTACCGACCAAGCAATGGCGACCCCATCATAGGTGCTAGTGCCTCTACCTACTTCATCCAGGATTACCAAACTTTTTGGGGTGGCATTATTGAGGATATTCGCAGTTTCAATCATTTCTACCATGAAAGTGGACTCGCCCCCAGCCAAATTATCGGAAGCTCCTACACGTGTAAATATTCTGTCAACTAAAGAAAACCTCATTTGGTTTGCGGGAACAAAAGATCCTATCTGTGCCATCAAAACTAGTAGTGCAACTTGTCGAATGTAAGTAGATTTGCCGGCCATATTTGGTCCAGTGAGTAGCATGAACCTTTTCTGGGCATCAAAGCTGGTGTTATTTGGCACAAAGTCCAGGTTGTGTCTTTCCACAACAGGGTGTCTACCAGCTTCTATTTCCAAGTGTTCCCCAGGGCATAATTCTGGCTTGATATAGCGGTATTGTCTGGCAGTAAAAGCAAATCCGGATAAGACATCTATTTGAGATATTAGAGAAGATAACTTAAGTAATTGCGGAATATATGCAGCGATTTGATCTCGTATTGATAAGAATAGCTCAAATTCTAGCGCTCGGAGTCGCTCATCTGCAGAGAGCACTTCCTCTTCCAATTGTTTTAGCTCTGGAGTAATGTAGCGTTCTGCATTTGCCAATGTCTGTTTACGAATGTAATGTTCTGGGACTTTGTGCGAGTGCGTATGCGTTACCTCGATGAAGTACCCAAAAACTCTGTTGTAGGAGACTTTGAGTGATGGGATACCTGTTTGAGCGGCTTCTCTTGTTTGGATTTGAGTTAAGGTAATTTTATTATCTTGACGAAGTGTGCGCAGTTTATCAATTTCTTGATTGAATCCAGACACAATCACTCCCCCCATAGCAACATCGATGGGTGCTTCTGGACTGATGGATGAGACTATTAGCTGGATGGTTGATTCTACCCAAGGAGAGTCTTCCAAATATGATTTTAATTCGGTCAAATGTTTGGAACCGTGGGTGGTTTTAATTTCGTGCAAAATCCCTAAGCAAACCCCTAGGCTCTCTCGCAGTGAGTTCAGATCTCTAGGATTGGCAGAATTATTTCCTATCCTTCCAGCTATGCGCTCCATGTCACTTAGAGACTTAAGTTTTTCCCTCAGCTTCTCATTTAGCAAGCCGTCTGCCACCAAAATATCCACAGTCTGCCACCTCTCTTCTAAATCATTGCTCACAAGCAAAGGTCTCAGTAGCCATTGATATAGGAGTCTTCTTCCCATACTATTACTGCATTCATCAAGTACTGTAAGTAACGAAGAATTGGCATTTCCCCTGATTGACTGGACTAACTCGAGATTACGTACTGCATTACCGTCAAGTATCATGAAGTTTTGATTTTGGTAACTGGAGATTTTTTGTAACTGAGGAAGCGCAGTCTGCTGTGTCTCTATGACGTGACCAAACAGACCCCCAAGTGCAGAGACAATAGCTGTATCTCCATTTGTGATCCCATATCCTGCCAGAGTTGTGACTCCTAACTGCGTGCAAACTATTTGCGTGGCTCCGTTCGGATCGAATAGTTTTTTTTCTTTTGTTGTGGTGACGAAGTGCTCGGTAACGAAATTGGTTAAGTTATCTTTGCAGCCATGAGCAACAATTACTTCTGCGGGAGAGAGCCTTTCCAATTCAGTGGTAATAATTTGTAGTTCTGAAGTCTGGAAGTATTGAACCGGACCAGTAGAGATATCGCTAAACGCGAGAGCGTATTTGTTTGTCGTAGTATCTGTGTACACGGCTGCTAAATAGTTGGGGATATGCTCTGCTAGCATCTCATCCTCTGTGATAGTGCCGGCAGTATATATGCGTTTTACTCCCCTCTCTACGAGCTCTCCTGGTTGTGGCTGTGAGAGCTGGTCAACGACGACCACTGTGATGCCAGCTTTCAAAAGCTTGGGTAAATAGTTGTCCAAAGCATGAAACGGTATTCCTGCCATAGGTACACGATTATGATCTTTGCCCCGACCAGTGAGAGTGATACCTAGAACCTCGGATACTTTTTCTGCATCAGCATTGAATGCTTCATAAAAATCCCCGAGCCGAAAAAGCATTACCCCATCTGGGTGCTCTTCTTTGAGTTGCTTGTATTGTTTCTGCATGGGGGTCATTGTACATTTTATCAAACTATAGAAATCGTTGCCGGGAGGGAGGGTCGAACTCCCACGGCCGTGAAGCCACATGCTCCTAAGGCATGCGTGTATACCAATTTCACCACCCCGGCATTATGAGGTTGACTGGATTCTATCACAAATCAACAGGCTCTGTGTTAAAC
>CAZGHV010000002.1:0-20619 GCA_964525705.1 uncultured Candidatus Saccharibacteria bacterium
CGTTTATTGCAACTACTGGAGATGAGGTTAGATAATGTGGTTTATTTGTTAGGATTTGCTAGGACACGAGCGCATGCGAGGCAGCAAGTAGCCCATGGACATGTTTTGGTGAATGGAAAGAAGTTAGATATTCCTTCGGCGATTGTGCATCCTGGTGATGAGCTATCCATTAAGCCATCAATAATGAATACTGAGTCATACAAGTTGCAGATGGAGGAGCTGAAGAATGTCCAGCCTCCAGAATGGTTGGAGAAGTTGAGTTATGGAGGACGTGTATTGGCAGAGCCCACCAGAGAAATGATTGATAAAACAATAAAAGAGCGGAGCATTATTGAGCTTTACTCTAAGTAAGATTGATTACCAGAATTTATAGTTATTAGTCCAAAAAATTCATGTTTCCCATAAATCTATTTGCCATAAACAAGGTTCAGGAGTCAGAAAATCTGGGGGTGTTTAATATTGGACCTCTGCCCAAGGGTTACGGTAGTACAATGGCAACTGTATTTCGCAGAATATTGATGTCTAGTATTCCCGGATCTGCCATTACCAGTGTTAAAGTTAAGGGAATAGAGCATGAATACTCAACTTTGTCTGGATTGCAAGATGATGTCTTAACTATGTTGTTGAAGGTGAAATTGATTGAAGTAGTCTCGCACTCAGATGAGCCTGTGAAGCTGCAGCTACACGCCAAAGGGAAAAAGGATGGAGTACTTGAGGTCAAAGCTGGTGACATTGAGCCAAACGCACAGGTGGAGATAATGAATCCAGACCATGTAATAGCACTGTTGACAGATGCAAATGCAACATTGGATATTGAGTTTACAGTGGAGAAGGGGATTGGCTATGCTTTGCCTAGCGATTCTGTGCGTCAGGAATTGGGTGCTATCCCATTGGACGCAGTTTTCTCTCCTGTGAAAAATGTTGCTTATACTATTTCACATGCTCGAGTAGGTCAGCAAACCGATCTAGATCAGTTGGAGTTGAAAGTGGTCACAGACGGCACTATATTGCCTTCTGCAGCTATGTATGAAGCCACACAGATTTTGCTTAAAGTGAGCGAACATCTGGAGTCTTCTGCGAAAGACTTACTGAATAGTGTTGGTGAGAATCAAGTGTTGGAAGCAAATTTGCCAGTCGCAAATGATAGTGTTGCACACAGTGCTAGCATAGGAACCCCACTAATAGTATCCGAGCTTGGTCTGAGTACAAGATTGGTAAATGCACTGCATAACAGTGGATATGAGGATTTGAGAATGCTAGATGGCTTGACAGAAGAAGAGGTGCGGAATATAAAGGGGATGGGTGACAAATCATTTGTTGAATTGCTGCAAGCAGTTAAGGATAACGGGCTTAAATTAATCTAAGTAAGTAGATAAAAGATGTATACCACGAGGGGCAAAGTAAAAATGCAAGGAAAGAAGCCTTCACATAGAGAGGCTATTCGTAAGTCTTTGTTGATAGAACTTATTCGCAATGAGAGTTTGCGGACAACCCCCAGAAAAGCTGCAATTCTTCAAGCAGATTTTGACAGGTTGGTAGTAATGGCCAAGCGTGGAGATAATGCTGCAAAAAACTGGGTAGAATCAAGACTAAGTAACGATAAAGCGGTAACTAAACTTTACGCAAAGCTTTTACCTAGACTGCAGGGATCTGTGAGTGGATTCACACTTGCAGCTCGCACGTTGCCACGCAGAGGCGATAACGCAGATCAGGTAATACTGGTGATTAAAGGTGCTGTAATCAAGGACCAGACATCTAGGTTGGCGGCTGTGCTCAATCGTGGTCAAGAGAAGCCTGATTTGGCTACTCCAGCTAATAAGCAACCAGGGGTAGTGAAGAAGGTGTCGAAATTAACAGGCAATTTAAATAGATCTTCTGCTCAAAAGAAAGATAGTACAAGTGATACCAGGAGAATATCCACATAATAATATGGTGAAGACAAAGACAACAAGTCAAAAGACACAAACTGAAAAATGGTATTTAGTAGATGCTAGAGGTAAAAGGTTGGGGAAATTGGCTTCTACTGTGGCTGAGCTATTAATGGGAAAAGGTGATGTGTCTATGCGTGATTACATCATGCCGATGCACAAAGTAGTGATTACAAATGCACAGCATTTGGATATAGCAGAGCGCAAGAAAGTAAATAAGCTGTATACAAATTACTCTGGTTATCCTGGAGGTTTGAAAATCTTTACCTTGGGAGAGATGATGGGGAAGAGCCCAGTGGAAGTCGTTCGTCGTGCTATAAAAGGTATGTTGCCACGCACAAAGCGTAGCGATGCTATTTTTTCCAATAATCTTTATGTTTATGCTGAAAGTGAGCATAAGCATCAAGCTCAAGAGCCACAATTCATTAATGTTATTGTAAAATAGGCAGTATGGCAGCAAGTAAATACATATATGCAATAGGTAGAAGAAAAACCGCAGTTGCTACAGTGAGACTTTATGAGGCATCTGGTCCCAGTACAATCAATGGACAAGAAGTTGCTAAGCTCTATTCAGCAGAGAAAGACAAGACAGCTTTGTTTGCTCCTTTTGTAGCAGCAGAAATAAACCCAGCTACAGTTAGCTTTCCCGCCAAGGTAAAAGGTGGCGGTAAATTGGGGCAACTTGGTGCTGTTCTGTTGGGACTGGCCAGGTGTATATCCAAGATGGGTCCAGATTTTCACACCAAAGTAAAGAAAGCGAAACTGCTTACTCGTGACCCCAGGATGGTGGAGAGAAAGAAGACGGGTCTTCATAAAGCTCGCAAGGCTGAACAGTATTCAAAGCGTTAGGCTTTGGGGATTGTAGAGCATTGTTACTACTTGAGGATATTTACCACATTCAGTTTTGGCAATTTGGTCAGATAATTACTAGAAGCCATTGCTCAGTGGTCGGTTGTTGCCTATAATGTGCCAAAGCATTTCTGCCCATGCGAAAAACTTTCAGTATAATCATTTTGTTTGTAATTGCCGTTCTGTGCGCTTTTTGGTCACCATGGACTAGTTGGCAATTATCCATAACTTCACTACTAGGCATTGCACCTCCTGCGGAAACGACTGGGTTACAAGTAACTTCTTTGGCTGGTGACCTGGAAGTATACATTGATGGGATTTTACAAGGCAAAGTGGGCGTAAATGATTCCCCAATCACTATTCCTGGTGTGCAGCCAGGAGAGCATCAGGTACGTCTTAAACGGCTCTCAGCTGTTGAAGGAGCGTATTACGAGCTTAATAGATTGATTAAATTTGAGCCAGGAGTTGATGTGGTTATTGCATATGAGTTGGGGCCTAGTGCTGAGTTCTCCGGAGGACACATTATTTATGCCATCAAAAGTACCGAGCTCACAACAGGCGTAAAATTGAATTTGGATGTGAATGTAGAAGAAGCTGATGTGCTTATTGATGATCGTGAGCTTGGTAAGTCACCGATAGTGGGTCAGATTTTGAGTGGTGATAGAGCTCATTTATTGAAAGTCGAAAAAAGAGGTTATGATGGTCAGGAGTTCAAATTACTTCCCGAGTCACAGGAAGAAAGAGATAAAATTTTGGGATATACTTTGTACGTTAAAGTTGATCTATTTTTACAGCCGATACCTGTGTTCTGAACATGGCTACCCAATTCAAGCTTAAGAATACAATCAAATATCCGACATCTGTTATTGTTAATGGAGTTTCACCGTTAGGCTTTGAAATTGCGGAATCCTTGCTAGCGCAAGGTGGCTATGTGGTTTTAATTGACAGCTATAACGATGCAACCCTTGGTTTGGTAACTGAAAGATTTGGTTCTTCGCCTCTACTCAGCTTTCTGGATCTGGATACTATTCCACATCTACGAGATGATATGCGACGGCTGGATTACGTATTCTATTTGGCCCATGAAGGAGGTGGGTCGTTGTCTCCAGTTTCTACACAATATTTCCTCAAGTATTCGAACTACTTAGACGAAGTGCTGGGTTTGGCCACAAAGTTTGAAGCCAAGTTCTTGCTCACTACTTCTATCAAGGCACACCAGCTATTGCTGTCGCGCATGGATATAGACATGAATTTTGGTAAGAACGTAGACAGTCTGCATACAATTTACACGCATGTGGAGGTGCAAAGGTACGCAGAGAGCCTGACTCTGGAATATGTATCCAAAACTGCGCTTAATGCAAGGATTGTTCGCCTAGGTGAAATTATTGGTGAAGGTATGGATTTTGCAGATAAAACACATTTCGTGAAGCTAGTACTATCTGCTGTTAGCGGTGATAATTTGGAACTTGTGAACGACGGCTTGGATACTGAATGGTTTGTACATTTGCTTGATGCTGCTTATGGGGTGATAAAAGCTCAGTTTTCAAAGAACACTCAAGGCGAAATCTACTCCCTGGCATACGATGGTAGCATTACATATCTGTCCCTGGCATATAAATTGCAGGAATATGAGCCATTGGCAAAGGAGATAAACTTCAAGGATGACGAGTCGTCTTTACCTGCTGTGCGACTGCATAAGCAAGCTCCAAATCTCTCTGCAATAGGCTGGAGACCGAGAATTGATTTTGAGCAAGCGCTTTCTGAATCGGTTGCAGCTGCAAAGCTCTTTCTGCTCAAAAGCCAAACTGTTCCAGGCTCTGCAGCCACAAGCGGTTTGATGGGTAAAGTAAAAGGTTTCTTGGCAGTTTCCGATAGACCTCCCACACCAGCTGAACTTGAGATGTTGAGTTCCGGTCCAGTTTCTCGTTTGATAGCTGAGCGTAAGCAACAGGAGGTGGCCAGGATGAAGAGTGTGGAGAAAGCCAGCACTGAGATAAAGTCTCAGAAATATGCCCGTGCCCGCACCCCGTTGCAAAGGTTTAAAGATTGGATTTGGAGAAATTTCCTTGATTCAAGAACCAATTTCCCGTTTTTGCGCAATGTCACCCCTGCCCAATTTCTGGTCTACATTTTAATCGCAGTTCTGCTCACAGTTATTTACTTTGGGCTGTTTTCGCCAGTTTTAGTTTTTGGGAGAAACGTTTTTATTATCAACAGTGCTCTAGAACAACTTGAGCAAGAGGATGATATTGACCTCAAGTCACAAGCATCGCAGGATCTTTATGCTGCCTTTGCCGAAAATTTAGAATTGCTTAATCGATATCAAGGTGTAATGAAACTCGTGGGAATGAATGAATTGGCGTTTGATCTTATATCTACCCACGAGAGCTTTGCTTTAGTTTCGGAAGGGCTTAAGGATATTTACTATGCAGCTGCTCCTATGAGTGAGTATTTGGCAAAATACGAGAGTAATTTGCAGTTCCGTCTCAATACTGAGACATATCTGGCTGTGAATGGTCCGGGTTCAGATTATTCGGTTATTTGGGATGAGATCGCAAATCGAAGGGCTTATATAGAAAGTGGCAATCAGAAATTGACAGATGGCCTAGCTTCTATGTATTTATTGTCTGATCAGCAGTGGCCACCAGCGCTTGCGGGAATAATGGTTGAAACATCTAGGAGACTGAAGAATATCGCAGACACCGAAGGTGTGCAGCAATTGACACAGTATGGAGGCGAGATACTTGGTGTGGAATCTGTAAAAAAATATCTTGTTGTCGTAGTGGACAATTCCAGACCTATGCCTGTGGGAGGTATGATGAGTGCTTATGCTTTGATTACAATGCGTAACGGCTCAATAACCGATGTGCGCGTTCAGTCGATGGAAAGTATCGGCTCAGAAAAGGCAAATATCCCTACATATATAGTGAATGAACTCAATCTTCTTTCCTGGGAATCAAAGTCTGCGAGTAGTTTGACCGTAGGTGACTTGGCATTTATTGGTGATTACCAGTTATTTGCAGAGTCCGCCGCGAGTTCATTCTCGAAAATTTTGGGTACCGAGATCGACTCTGTAATTACCATAAATCTTAATTCACTGGAGAGTCTCCTCACATTGACAGGCCCAATTGAGGTAGAGAACGAGCAGATAGGGAGTGGGGATATTTTGCCCAGATTGCGTTCATTGCAGTCAAGCACAGAGACAAGCGCTCGGCGTAATGATCTAATAACCCAAATAGTTGCCAATTTACTTAACAAAATTTCGCACGATCTATCTCAGAACTTTTTCTCTTTGTTGGATGTGGTTTCTAAGGCTGCAGGCAATAAGGACTTAGTTATACCTTTAATAGATGCTCAGTATACAGAAGTGGTCGTACGTGATGATTATGATAGCTCTGCAATTAAGAAAACCGATTTGCCCCTTAGTATTTTCTTTGTGTCAGATGCCAAGATAGTATCCCCACAAAAGTATCCTGCTATTACACAGACTGTTCAAATGCAAATACGAGCAGATTCTAGTATTGACTATGATTTGAATGTAAAATTCCCTGCAGTTTCCAATGTGGATGCGGTCGGGGTGTGTGGGTCATTGGCCTACTCTGCCATGCAAGTGAGTGGAACCCCTATAGGTCAAGTGAGACAAACCCGTGCCAATAACAAAGTCTGCACTTTGATTGACGTAATTACAGAATCGGAATTGAGCTTAAGCTGGAGTAGTATACCAATTGCTAGTTTTGAACAAACGGAGTATAATATAGGTATAGGAAATGCTAAACCCTCTGGTGTTGATGTTCGGAGTGAGGTAGAGGTGAACCTTGATCCAGGCTTGAATTTTTTAGATGTCAATCCGGATCTACCTGTGGCTGGCAGTCAGCTCCTATTTACTCAGACATTAAAAATGGACCAAATAGTTGAACTTGTTATTGGGAAGTAAAATATGGCAAAAGCAAAAAACAAAAAATTAAACCAACAGGAAGTGGATATATTGGTGGTTACTCAGCAGGGATATGAAGACATGCTTCAAGAGCTCAATAATCGCAAGGAGAAAGTGCGACTAGAGATCGCAGAGGAGATCAGTGTAGCGAGAGACCTGGGAGATCTTTCTGAGAATCAAGCTTATTCGGACGCTATGGAGAGGAAGGAAATGAACGACAAGCGTATTGATGAATTGGAATATCTATTGAGCATTGCCAAGGTAAGTGAGATAGAGCGGGAGGAAAACGTAGTTACCATTGGACACAAAGTTGAAATCCGCAAGCGTGGAGGGGATAAAAAGGTGGTTATGCTCGTCGGAAAAGAAGAAAGCATGGAGGCAGACCCACAAGCTGGCAAGATTTCTGTAGACTCGCCTGTAGGTAAAGCGCTTAATCTGGCAAAAGTAGGTGATATAGTTACAGTGACTTTGGTGAATGGGGACGTAGTGGAATATGAGGTCTTGGGTTTGGTATCTTAGTCTGCAAATTTAGCAATTTCCATCCTGTCCTATATGTGTAACTGCATAGGCTGCTAGGTATTTTATCTGGGCAGAGTTTCCCTTGACTTTTATTTTTGAGATTTGTAGTACTTCTCAGAGGGATTAATCCGTGTATAATGTGTAAATGGATCAACTGCCTGTCCCCAAAAATGTACTTGACGTCGAGTTCAAATTGTTTGGAGCTCTTAGCGTCAAGCAATTTGGTAAGGTATTACTAGGAAGCATTATTGCTCTTGGTTTGTTTGTAATTGACATCCACCCAGTTCTCAAGTATCCATTAATGGCGATAGCAGTGGGTATCGGTGTGGGGTCTGCAATTATCCCAGGTTTTGAGGTGAAGCTGTTTGGATTAGTCAAGGCAGTTTTGGTTTCTCCTAGATATGTTTGGCGAAAGCAAGTAGATGTCCCAGAAGCTCTCAAAACTGAAAGAAAGCTAGAACCAAAAGGTAGTAGTAATAGTGTTCAGAAGCAGGCAAGCAAAAAGAACCTTGATGATGAAGAGCTAGACAAGTTGCTTCAAGCACGCTCTAGTACCTATATAAATAACAACGAGAGGGATGCATCTCAGGATCAACTTCGCCAGGTAGATACTGACGACGACTTTTCTGACATGTATGCAGAGATTTATGGGACCTCTTTGGACCAGAGTCTGCAGGCTAGACAGCAAGGCGATGACCAACCACCGATCTCTGCTCAATCGCAGACACTGGCAGCTGGATCAACAATCGGGCAGAAAATCCCTGTGGGCAAAAACTCACAAGTGGAGATAAAGCCTGTAAAGAATACTGCAGTGCGTCCCCCTACACCTCAATTAACAGTACGAATGTCAAACCAGAATACAAACAAGAAGAATTTGTTATCAAGCTACAGTGAAGAGTTGGCTATGCTGGAATCTCAGCTCAAGCAGTTGAATAAGAATGGTGGAGATGAGCAAAAGCGACAGCAGGTATTGACGAGGATAGATGAAATCTATTCTGCGGTAAAGGATGCTAGTATGCCACCTGTAAATTCTCCACCAAAGCCAGTGGAAGCTACTACAAACACTGAAGAGCAAGCAAGGCTACTTTATGGTATTGTGGTGAATAAGCAGGATATGCCATTGCAAGGAGTGGCTGTGAGTGTATTGGACATGAGTATGCAGCCAATTTTGGATGGAATAGTTACCAAAGCGGATGGTAGCTTCGCTATACAAGCGCCTCTGAGTCCAGGAGAATACATGGTTAAGCTCCAGCTGGATAAGTATCGGTTTAACCCATATAAGATTGTTGTAGATTCAGAAAAGCTGCCCGGCTATAAATTTAGAGCACTGTAATTCTATGGGCGTATTTGATCCAAAGCAAGTAAGTACACAACAACATCTTGATATTGAGGATATACGTGATGATCTGGTAGTGCTTAAGAATGGCAAGGTTTCTTTGGTGATTGAGACTACTTCTCTCAATTTTGATTTGCTCTCAAACATTGAGCAAGACATGAGTATAACTACATTCGCTGGGCTTTTGAATTCGTTACATTTCCCCATTCAAATAGTGATCAACACACAGCAGACAGATATCAGCAAGTACCTCAATCTTATTGAAGAGTATAAGCGTAAAGTAAGTAATCCCGCTTTGGTGCATCAAGTGAGCATATACCAGGATTTTATACATAACCTTACTGGTAGCACGCAGATCTTGAATAAACGATTCTATGCAATTATTCCTAGTTTGACTACAAATGCAATCAAGACCTCATTTTGGAAGCAGCTGTTTGGAGAGAGAGAGAGGATCGTAAATGTGAGGCAGATAGTGGAGAAAGCGAAACTGGAGCTGCATCCCAAAAGGGATCACTTGATAAAGCAATTTGCCAACATGGGTTTGGCTGCTCGTCAAGTCAAGAGTGAAGAACTGATTAAGCTTTATTATTCTATATATGAGCCGGACAAAATGGGTTTGGACGTTATTAATATTCGCGAAAACAGCATTTCTGGTGCAGTTGTGATGCTAGGTGAAGATGGCGTTTCTCAGCAAAGACCGGAAGCAATTAAATCATAAAGATAATATGGGAATTTTCTCCAGTTTAATACCAAAAGTTGCGAAATCAAAACAAAAGCAACCTGGAAACGTTGTTTCTCCTGCTGAGAGGCAGCAAGAGAAAGCGGTGGCTCAGTTTGCTCAGGGCCTGGTAGATGTGAAGGATATAATTGCTCCAGCAGCAATAGAAATTAACTTTAATCACTCAATTATTGGGGGGAAGTTCTTTCGTTCATACTTTACAGTTGATTACCCGTCTTATGTCTCACCAAATTGGCTGTCACCTTTAATCAACTTTGAGTTTCCTGTGACAGTAAGTACTTTCTATTATCCTCGTGAGACAGGAGATATCTTGGAGCGTTTGAAACGGAAAATTGCAGAAATGCAGGCCAGCATTAATTTGGATTTGGAAGCAGGCAAGCAAGCAGACCCGGTGATGCGAGTGCGTTTACGAGATGCACAGTACTTGCAAGATCAGCTTGCTCAAGGAAGCGAGAGGTTTTTTCAGTATGCCCTCTATCTGACCATATATGCAGACAAATTGGAGGAGCTAGAAAAAATAGGCAAGAATTTGGAATCAACTATGGCTTCTATTGGTGTGATAATCAAGGTGGCTACTTTACAACAAGAAGAATGTTTTCAGAGTACTTTGCCATATGGATGGGACAAAATAAATCAGACCCGTAACTTGTACACTACGCCTATTGCGACTACGTTTCCTTTTGTCTCTGCAGAGCTGACTATGGAGAAGGGTATTCTTTATGGTGTAAACTTACATAATCGTAGTTTGGTAATATTTGATCGCTTTTCTTTACCCAATGCCAATGCAGTGGTTTTTGCTACTTCTGGGGCAGGTAAATCTTTCGCAGTGAAACTCGAAGCGGTACGTAGTTTAATGATGGGGGTGGAAATAATCATTATTGATCCTGAGAGAGAGTTCGAAAAGCTCTGTGCTGCTGTGGGCGGCGAGTATATTTCTTTTTCCCAGGATGGAGCTCAGAAGCTAAATCCGTTTGAATTGTCTGGTTTATTTGCCCGGGATGAAGACGAGCTCAGATTTAAGATATTGAGCGTATCTGGATTGGTGAGAATGATGATGGGAGGAGAGCTTTCTGCAGAGGAAAGCGCAATTCTAGACAGAGCATTAATCTTGACCTACAAAGAGAAAGGTATCACACCAGATCCGGCAACGCATAAGAAAACCGCACCGTTGATGGAGGATCTTTATAAAATCCTTAACTCTATGGCGGAAAATGAGGCGCACTCTATGGCAATGAGGCTAGAAAAGTATGTGCGTGGGAGTGCATCTGGGATTTTTGATCAGCAGTCGAATGTGAACATGCGTAACACTTTCACAGTATTTAGCATTCGTGATTTGGTTGACGAGCTACGTCCTATGGCAATGTACGTGATGCTTGATTTCATTTGGACCAGGGTGAAGAAGGACAAGCGTAAACGCTTATTAATTATCGATGAGGCCTGGTTGATGATGCAGTACCCAGAGGCTGCAAGGTTCGTATATTCTATCGCCAAACGTGCTAGAAAATATGCTCTGGGACTGACAGTGATTAGCCAAGACGTGGAGGATTTTCTCAAGTCTGAGTATGGAAGAGCAGTGGTAAGTAATGCTGCTATGCAGCTTCTCCTTAAACAGTCACCTTCTGTAATCGAAAAATTACAGGCTGTATTTTATCTCACACAGGGAGAAAGGCAGTTTCTGTTATCTGCGGGTGTAGGGGAGGGCATATTTTTCGCCGGTGCAAACCACGTGGCAATCCAGATCGTGCCTTCTGAGAACGAATATAATCTTATCACTACAAATCCAAACGAATTGTTAGCCCAACAGCAAGTTACAGAGCAGCAAGGCGACAAGTTGGATATTACTGGACAATAGGGTAAACTGACATGTGAATTTAAACCAGCAGTGAATTATATTGATCAATTAGCAATAAATTTGGGTTTATCAAACGGTGTCTTGCTGCTGGCAGTGACTTTAGTTAGTCTGACAGCCGCAATTTTGCTGGCTGTTTCTATATGGCAGTGGAGAAGAATATCCCAGTTGACTAGACCCAAATATGGCTTTCTGGGTAAACCCTTGTTATCAGCTATCCTCGTGCTTGTACTGGTAGGAGGAATCACGCTTGTTTATTCTGGGGGAGTTGCTCGGCCTGATTATAGTGTAGAAGACGAGTTATCTGGGCTAGAACTAGCAGTCTTTGTTGAGGTAGAATCTCCAGCTGCAGCAGATACATGGAGCGTTTTCTTTGAGGCACAGCCAGAGGTTAATGGGCGCATTTGGGCTATAGGTGATGAGTTAGCAGATACTTTCTGGACAATAACTGGAGCGGCAAATTATTCTGAAGTCCGTTCTGGATTAAGTTCTGCAAATAGAGGTGGATTTATGCTTGAGCTGCCCAGGGGTGATTATCAATTGGAGCTAGTGTTGAGTATTAGAGATGAAGAATGGGTTACCAGATATGAATTTAGTGTTCCGTAAATGTATTCTAGATGAAGACGATAGTATTCGAATGGTCAGATTATGAGCAATTAGTTGCAGGACAATCACAGATTGATCTGCAGGCAGATATCTTCACATCGCAGCTTTTTGATTTGAAACAAGCTCAAGGCTACGAAAATATTTGTGTTTTTGTGCATAGCAAGCTAGGTGAGTCCGACATTTTAGCGTTGGCTCAATCTGGGACAAAGCGGATAGTGGTGAGGGCTGCTGGGTTCAATAACATAGACTTGAAGGCTGCTAAGATGGCGGGTATAGAAGTCTGTAGGGTTGCTTCATATTCACCCGCATCTGTAGCAGAGCATGTGTTTGCCTTACTACTGAACTTGGCAAGAAAGTTGAATATTGAAAGGGCGAAGCATGTAGCCGGCGACGAGAAAGTGACAGTATCTTCCCTGGGAATGAGGTTAATGGGGAAAACTATTGGGCTTTATGGAATGGGTAAAATAGGGCAGGAGGTCGCAAGGATTGCTCATGGATTCGGCATGAAAGTCCGTTTCTTTGACCCCATAGTGAGCAGTCTTCCAGGTGTAGAGAAAGTAAATTCCCTTGAGGAGCTGGTTTCTGATATTGATGTTCTCAGTGTGCACGTCCCACTTACAGCAGAAACCGAAAATTCTGTGGACAGCAAGCTTATTTCTCTTGCTACTAGATCGCTTTACTTAATTAATGTAGCACGAGGGGGCATTCTTGATAGTACGGCAGTTAAAGCTGCACTTGCAGAAGGGAAAATTGTAGGTCTGGGGATTGATGTTTGGCGGGAAGGCGACATTGAAGATAATTTTAGTCCGGAATTATTGACGCCAAATGTGATACAAACCGATCACATCGCTTTCCTTACTTATGAATCAGTGCAGGAGATACTTTTACAAACTAGAGAAAATCTTTTGGGGAAACCTAGAGAAGAAAATATTCTATAATTCTTTGACTTTTGCTCAGAAAGAGCAGAAAATGGGCAAGTATGAAAACTGAGAAACTGCTTCTCCCGCTATTCATTATTCTGGCTCTGGCAGCAGGAGTTTTTTTGATAGTTGTGGCTTTGAGTACTTCCCCACAAGATAGTAGCGTTGCCGATGGCGATTCTGCTCTGGTGATTGTACCATCAAACCTAAATCTTGGCTTAGGAGCCACACAAGAAATACAGATACGTGTATCAAACCCCATAGACGGAATCAACGCTGCTGCTGTGAGAATGCGGGTTAATGGGGACGCTATTTCTATAACCAATGTAGCTGTAACATTGGGGCTGCTGGGTCCTATTGTGCCGTGCCCAGGTGGTCAGTTATTTACAACTACAGAAATCTGTTTTGACGTGGCTGCAGCAAGTGACTTCACAGATGGACAGGTGCTGGCAACAGTTACTATTCAAGCCGTGAATGCTGGTGTTTCTACGGTGGATTTTATCGCTGAGTCTGAGTTAAGTAATGGAGTTGATTCATTCCCTGCCAATTTGAATGGTGCCGGAACCTACACCGTGCTCGGTGCCAGCACATCTTCTACAGAAACAACAAGCTCAGAAGCTACTTCTTCCACATCAACTCCCACCAGCTCAGAAGCTAGTTCTACAGAGACCACAACATCTCTGAGTACAAGCTCTGTATCTACCACTGTGACTACAACAGCTAGTAGTACTTTAACCACTACGACCAGCTTGACTACTAACAACACGACCACTGCGACCACCACGCGCACTAGTACTGCTGGCTACTCAGCCCCTATTTCCACGTCCGCCCCAGCTGCTGGACAGCTACCGGACACTGCTCTTGAGGACATTGGTGCTAGTTTCTATTTATTGTTCGGGACTGGCCTAATATTACTGGGAGTAATGCTTAATAGGTTTACTGATGAATTACAATCTGCTTGGCGATGGATTGCTAAGCGTTTCTGAATTATCCCGCTGTAAATATCCCCAGAGGTTAATCCGCTAGTCTTATTTCTCCAGTAGGGTTTTTACGTGAAAACTGGATACTATGGCTGCTGTTTCTGCTCGGAGAATTGATTGACCCAGGGAAACAAAACTTAGCCCTGCGTCTGCCGCCATCACGTGTTCTGTGGGAGAAAACCCACCCTCTGGCCCTATAAAAAGAATAGCTCTCTGCTTGTCCTTGAGATCTTCGCTGAATTTGTGAATCGGGATCACTGGTGATATTTTGTTTACAGCTGGTGAAGGGAATGTGAAGAATAGTCCAAGGTCAAAGTCTGCTTGAAGAAGTTGCTCAAAGCTCATTACCTGCTCGATGAATGGCACGTTTACCTGTTTGGACTGTTTACAAGCTTCAATTGTGATTTTCTGCCATCTAGCGAATCTGCTTGCAGACATGACTACGGGTTGTACTTGTGAGAACTCTGTGTGTAGAGGAATTATGCCATCAACCCCAATCTCTGTAACCTTCTGTAATGCAAGCTCAAACTGCGGGATGCGAATGAGACTTAAAGCTAAAACGAGCTCAGTAGTTTTTGTATTTGGCGACTCTTCGTCTAGCAATCTGTCCACTTTTGCCATTACTGCTTCTTTGGAGACCAACGTTAGGGTCGCCAAATAGCTGATTTGACCGTTGAATAAAATTATTTGGTCATTTTTATGGAGCCTGAGTGATTTACGAATATGATTTGCTTCGGTTTCTAGTAGTTTCACACTACTGCCGACCCGCAAATTTTTCCTTTCTGAGAAAAATTGTCGTAATGCCATATGGTTATTCTTCAGACTTCTCATTCGCTTCCGCTTGAGTTACCAGTCTGTCTAGTTTATCTAGAAAAGATGTATATACTACCTCATTCGTCTGTGGATCTAGCTGTCCGGTGACTACGTATTGCTCATAAATGTAAACAGCTGGTGTTCCTTGTACTCCTGCAGCTATTCCCAGAGACTGATCTGAGGCTACGCGGTCTATGGCCTCCTGGCTTTGAAGATCGTTGCTAAACTTCTCCATATCAAATCCTAGCTCTTCTGCGATAGCAGTGGCATCAATTGCCGTTGCAGGCAATGTGCCAGCGCGTACTTGGTCGATCTTTGCAAACAATGTTTGATGATACTCCGCAAACTTTCCTTGCCACTCTGCTGCTACTGCCCCCTGCGCCAGAAGCTGGCTCAGTTCGGTACCCAAAGGAAAATGCCGATAGGTGATTTCAACTTTATCTCCATATTTTTGTTTAACTTCTGATAGTACATTTGCAAAATCCCCACAATGACTGCATTGGTAGTCAAAATATTCTGTGATTGGCACTGGGAGGGTAACATTGGCTAGGGCTTGTTGATTTGCCAGTAGAACCATTGCAGTAATAAGTATAGCCCCCAATAGCAGTGATCCCATAACGATTACCGATGTTGGTATTTTTTTCATAAATGAGAGATGATAATGTTATAGTGCCCAGACATCATACCATAATTTGGATTTTTTGATCATGGATTGGCTAATTGCTTTGGCTACATTTGTGTTACTACTGGTTATCCAAGCTTTTTTGGCACTCGTTGCATATCTGAATCTATACAGATTGCGACAAAGGTATAGCTATGATTTACTTGACAAATCGACAATTGCCGACTTGCTACAGCGGTATATGCAGATATTTGAAACTGGGGTAAACATTGCGTTGAGGTCAAGTTTGCTACAACCAGCAAAAGTGGTTAAAGATACTTTGTTTGTAAACAAAAGGTTGTTGCATACGGGCAATCTTTTTGACATGGTATTCATTTCATATCAGTTACAGTTATTACAAGCTCACAACTCATATCTGCGGCACTACAGATCTTGGCAGGTAGCTGGCTTGGTGACTTCTTTGGTGATGGCAACTCTAGCCATAACTGTAAATCAGCTCTGGATATTGCCAGCTATACTTATACAGTTGGTACTTTTGGCGAGTGGGATTATTTATTTCTGGCTAATCGGGGAGGTACTTATCGATGCCCGAGATAACTTGTACATATTGCTGGATCTCACTGCTATCGAGCGTGAAAAATGCCTTAGTTTGAGTAAAAAGCTTCAAGCTGAATCTTTTTGTTATGTTTTTACTTTGCCTATTAGTTTTGTAAAGTTTTTTATCCCACGCAGGTATTCCTAGCTCTACGTAACTGGAAGCTGGCAGACTAAAGCAAAAGGTATCTCATCCGAGCCAATGAAACTAATGCTGCAATCATTTCTAGTGAGCAAACCTGTACCTGCTGCAAAGAGAAATACGAGCTTCAATGTGAGATCCCAGTAAATAGATTGTGCCAAGCCATCAAGCAGTCAATATTGTTACTTCCAAGAACATCAGTTAGCTCTAAATACCGATCATACATCTGAGAAAATTGGTGTCTGCCACGTAAGCCGGATTCTGTACCTACCTTAAAAAGGCGGGTGACAATTATTTGACTATGCCCCCAGTAGAATGGGGTTGCTCCAGATAGGGGTTACCAGCACATCTGTGTTACCACAAATGCCGGTGGTCTCTTACACCACCATTTCACCCTTACCACGCAAATTACGTGGCGGTAATATTTCTGTGGCCCTTTTCCCTGAGATCACTCCCAGCCACTCTCCGAAAAATTTTTCGGTTAATGGTATCTACCCGTTGCCGGACATTCACTTCGAAAATGAATACCAGGAATACTGGCTGAAATGGAGTCCAGACTTTCCTCTTGGCTTTGTGAGACAAGCAATTGTCTGTGACAGACACCGACAAATTATAGCATGGGAACTGCTGTAGCCTTGATACTGTAACCAGAAGAGTTCCCCTACTTGTACAACAATTCGATAGTGGGCATCTTCTCTCCGGCCAGGAAAGCAAGCATCGCTCCTCCTCCAGTAGATATGTGGGTGAAATTGCGTGTATTTATCTTAAGCTGGCGCATGGCTGTGATAGTATCCCCTCCGCCTGCAACCTTGAAGGTTTCTCTCGGCGCAGATAATGCGATATATTCTCCCACCGCCTCTGTGCCGCGAGCGAACTCAGACCATTCAAATACTCCCATGGGACCATTCCACATGATAGTTTTTGCAGACTTGATCACATCTAGGTACATGCCAAGTGTGCGCTCTCCTATATCCAGCCCTACCAAATCCTGAGGAATAGTCTGTGTATCAACCTCAATTGGTTTGGCTTCTGGATCAGCAGTTTCTCCAGCCACATGATCAATTGGCAGCAGCACCTCGCACTTGTGTTTTTTTGCAATCTCTAGAACTTTGGCAGCAACAGCAAGTTTATCCTTTTCCAGCTTTGACTTGCCCACATTTATACCCTGACTATGCATGAATGTATAGGCCATTGCGCCTCCTAGCAGCAAATAGTCTGCTTGTTGCGCAAGATTTGTGAGAATATCAATTTTTGTATCCAACTTGGCACCGCCGACCACAGCGACATATGGTGCATCTGGGTGATCTCGCAGGCGAGACAAGTTTTCTATTTCTAGTTGCAACTGTCTACCTGCAACTGGTGATTTGTACATTTTTGCGAGTTCATATGTGGAAGCATGGGGTCTGTATGCACTAAAGGCATCATTTACAAATATATCCGTGCATTCTGCTAGCTCTTGAAGAAATCCCGTGCGTATTTTTGTGTCATCAGACTCTTCTTCTGGGTGAAAACGAACGTTCTCAAGCATTAGTACCTCGCCATTTTCCATATAGCGAATAGAGTTGCGAGAGTTTGGGATATGAGCAAATTTTATGTGCATTCCTAGGAGTTTCCCGATTTCAAACCGCACTGGTAGGAGCGAAAATTCGTCTGCATACTTTCCCTCGGGTCTCCCCAAGTGCCCGATTAAAACCACCTTTGACTTGGCTTTTACTAGCTCTTTGATGGTATTTATGGCTTTCTGTAATCGGAAATCCTCATGCACCTGACCATCCTTTATAGGCACGTCCAAATCTGCTCGCACGAGTACTGTCTTGCCGGCAAGATCTC
The DNA here is from genome assembly GCA_964525705.1 of uncultured Candidatus Saccharibacteria bacterium. Classification (GTDB taxonomy): domain Bacteria; phylum Patescibacteriota; class Dojkabacteria; order J137; family JAEUSD01; genus CAZGHV01. The sequence continues at coordinate 17,662 of CAZGHV010000002.1, forward strand.
CCAGCGAATCTAAAGTATTAAGCTGCTTTGCCATATGTAAATTATACCATTTATCTCAAAAATTTACTGAATTTCTATGGATGGTGACAAAATTAGTGCTATAATTTTGCACTAGTTGAGAAAACTTAAAGTGATATCCCCCAGCTTTTGATTAGTTACTCCTAGTTTTTTACTTTTATAATTAATTTTGGGGGAGGAGAAAAAAGTATGACAAAAGGCGTAATTAAGTTTTTTGACTTGGGTAAAGGGTTTGGGTTTATTTCCCCAGAAGATGGTGGAGGTGATCTCTTCTTCCACATAAGTGTGGTTGAAGGAGGCGAGGAAGCCAAAGGGAAACTGGACAAGGATGTCAAGGTGATGTTTGAGAAAGGCCAAGGTAAAGATGGCAGACCTCAAGCAACTAAGGTCCAGTTGCTTTCTGGAGCTGATGAAGCTGCAGCTGAAGAAGATGAGGATATGGGCTTGTCAGAGGCAGCGTAAAAACTAGATTTTTTACCCTACGCTTGTTTTGGAATAAGCGTAGGGTTTTTTGTTCTATTCTTTATTGAAAGAGAAAAATTAACGGTAAGGTTTTAATTCCCCAAGAAAACATTTTTCCTTATGGGAACATAAAACTAAAAGCAGATATCAGCAGTGGAAATTATACACTAGCTATGTGTATAGCAATCTCAACTAGCCGATTTGTATACCCCCATTCATTGTCATACCAAGCCATCACTTTTACCAAATCACTATCTACGACATTCGTCAAAGATAGATCCACGATGGCAGATGCAGTATTCCCGATAATGTCGCTTGATACGAGAGGAGCCCTACTCACTTGCAGAATGCCTGTCAGCTCAGGGGTATTGCTTGCTTGAGTGAGTATCTCATTTACTTCCGAAATTGATGTAGCTCTATTAACCAAAAATGTGAAATCTGTGAGCGAACCACAGATTGTGGGCACGCGTATAGCGACACCATCAAATTTCCCTTTCAAATCTGGGATCGCTTCTGTAGTGGATATAGCAGCACCTGTGCTAGTGGGGACAATGTTCACCATTGCAGATCGACCCCGGCGAAAATCCTTGTGCAAACCATCTACCAACACTTGATCTGCGGTTACAGAATGAATAGTAGTCATCATCGCCTTAGTAATCCCCAGGCTAGAGTGCAATACTTTTGCCACAGGAGAGATACAGTTGGTGGTGCATGAACCATTGGAGATGATGGTTGCCTCACTGTATTCACTTGCGTTTACTCCGATGAGGAACGTGGGGGCAGGATTCTCGCCTTTGGCTGGTGCAGAAATCACCACTCTTTTTGCCCCTGCTGCTATGTGAGCGGCTGCGGCATCGTCCTTTGTAAAAACCCCAGTACATTCCAATACTACATCCACTCCCAATTCGCCCCAGGGTAATGAGGCAGGATCCTTTTGGGCAAATACTTTTATTCGCCTATCATTTACAATCAAATAGCTCTCTTCATTGCTATGGCTTGCGCTTGCAGCCTGGGCATCACTCACATCTATTCTGACACCGGCAACTTCTGCCGCAACTTCGCCAGGGAATTTCCCATATACAGAATCGTACTGGAAAAGGTGTGCCAGCTCATCAACATTGGTGAGGTCATTAATGCCCACTACTTCTACACCTTTTTCCAAAGCTATTCTCAGAGCCTGTCTACCAATTCTACCAAACCCATTGATTGCCAACTTCATTTTTTAATACTAATATTTACAGATAAAGCTTAGAGGATCTAATTATTATTTTCAAGCAATGTTTGTTTTTTTATTCTTTTTGCTTGTTCGTGTGGTGGTTGTGCCTTGGGGCACGTATTTTATGTTATCGGAGACCACTCAAATCGCCGACCAATTATTGCTCTTGGGTGTTGCCGGTGTGTATACAATATTGACTGTACCGATGATCGCTTGGCAGGTAATAAAGTTCGTCCCCAACTTGGCTTTAATTCGAATGAAGCGTTCATTCAGATTATTAATTTCTATCTGCATAGAGATTCTGGCAGGTTTGGCGATCTGGGCTATTTATGCGGTTACCTACTCGTGAACTGTAAGAAAGCTTTGCTGGCTTAAGCATTCGTCCAATGTAGCCTTGTACCCATAGTTTGATTGGGATCATTCAAAAGCCTAAACGTGGTATGATTTGCGGTGGTAAAATCTAGTTTCGCAAAACATTGGGAGCTTTCCGGTGGAGTTTTGTTTTTATTGCCGGCATATTTATGGTGGAGGCTTGTACAAGCAGGTAGGCTGTTCATAGCCACATTGGAGATCTTTGTAGGGCTCACAGAGAGGCTAAAGTACCAAACTGTAAGCCGGATGTTTTGGGGCAGAGGAGGACTGTACAAGAACTTGTTTCATCTTTCGATTACCTTGCTCACCTTGGGCACTTTGCTCACAGGAATTGCAACTCAGCTCTCGGTTTATTCTACTTCACAAGTCGGGTTACAGGTGAACTATGGACAAGGAGCTAGTGACGATCTCCTACAGCAAGGAGCGAGTATTCGTACCGTTCTGCCCGTAGATCCAAATGCACCAGAAATCAAGATCAGAATTCACGTGGTGGCTGTGGGAGAGACATTGGAACAGATAGCGGCGGCGTATGGTGTGAGTATTGATACAGTGCGCTGGGCAAATAGCAAACTTGTGAGCCCATTCTCCAATGCTGTGGAGGCCGGGTGGCAATTAAAAATCCCAGAGATAGATGGCGTCTTGCACACTGTGCGTGTGGGTCAGACTCTAGAAGATATCGCCCAAATTACAGGCGGTAATATAATTGATATCATCGAGATAAATGAGTTGGTACCTCCAGATTATCCGCTCACGCCGGGTCAGGAAGTGTTTGTGCCTAGTGGGACTTTGCCAGAAAGCGAGGTGGTTATCGCCGGAATACCTCAAGGTGTTTTTGATAATCCGCTTTCTCACCCTGCTTGCGCTGGCTACACTTTTTCCAGAGGATTTAC
>CAZGHV010000003.1:0-19313 GCA_964525705.1 uncultured Candidatus Saccharibacteria bacterium
AAATCTTACTTAGATTTTGCCAAAAACAGTTCACCTTAATCAGGACTTGACAATTTCTTATAAATAAACTATGAAAAAAGCAATCATTGTATTGGTCGTCACTGGTGTTGTTGTGATACCTGCGGCAATCTTTCTATTTAACCAAGCACGTACGAAAACCTTTGAGTACAATGGGTTTAAATTTAACTATAGAGAGGATGAGTGGGCGCTAGAATTTGATGAACCTAGACCTTTTGAAACACCAGAATGGACTGTGACTCAAGGAAAACTATCGCTCTCGGATGCACAGCAGAATACTATCGAAATTAACTTGAGTGATAAAACAATACCTAACTCACAGGCTCAAATGGATATAGGCATAAGCGAAGAAGAAATGAATCAAGAGAGTTTGCAAATGTCCCTGAATGGAGGACAGAGACTTTATTTTTATTGTCAGCAGCTCCTCACGGGCGAGACTGCCTGTGAGCTTAAAAGCAAAAAGGAGGATGGTTTTTATTATACGTACAGGGTGTCTCTATTTGGCATGGAGAAAAGTAGTATCGCTATGAAGTTCGAGAATAATGAACAGTATCAATCCAGGAAATTAGCTCTTATGTTACAGTTAAACTACATTATCACAGAGGTAGGAGATTAAAGACATTATGGCCATGAGCAAAATAATCAGCGACATAAATAAGTATTCCAAAAACATCGCGAAGTTTCTTAAGTTTCATGGCTACAAAGCCGACTTCACACTAGAAAACTTGAAAGAAGTAGATAGATTCTTTGCAGAAAAATCTGCAAATGGTAAACCAACTGAGAGCGGCCTACCCGCTGAATCAATTGGCTCAAAGATTTTTGCAATAGGTGCATATGCTGCAAAACATAACTTGCTAATTGCCCCTTATTTGTAACTAAACTTTGCCTGAACTTTCGGGGACTTGACATTTTTAAGATATGCACCAGGCGTATTCATCCTAATCATTCTAATAACCCTTTGATTTATTCTCCAGACCACATGGTGGCTAATGGACAACATGTTGAGTAATACTTTTGATTTACAGACCAGCGACTACGCTACTAGGTTGAATATGACCGCAGATCAATTCTATGCTGATGTAAAGTCTATGATTGATAATGGGGGTTATGTATTACAAGGTGTGGGAGGAAATTGGTTAACTTCGGGGCATATTTTTGTTATTAAAGGCTACTCAGATAAGGTTACTGATGGTAAGGTTGATGGGATAATAGTTAACGATCCCTACCGTAATCTAATGGACACCTCAAGTCCTGCGTACAGTCTCAGTGGGAATGGAGCAATATACGAGTTCAACAAAAAAGGTTGGGCATTTAGAAGTTATTACAATATATTTTAGTCTGATTACATGACGATCAATAGGAGAGCAGTTTATATGACTACTCTAGTGCTCATGGTTTTTCTTATCACGCTGGTGTATTTTATTAATAAGTCTGCTTGGCGGAGTGCCGAAATAAATGGATTTGCCTTTGAAATCCCCGTGAGCTGGATCCTTGAGTCCGAGCGTCGTGAGGATGGTTACACATTGTGGTCGATTTTAGGGCAAGATCAAGGGATTGTTGTTACTCTCTCGAGTGTTGTCAGCCATCCAAGTTATGATGTCGAGGGAGTCCCAAGGCCAAATAATGAAAAGTACTTGAGTTTTATTAACCAAACTGTCTCGTATTCAGTTGCACTTGTGGCTGATCAGTCGATGTACACCTTTTATGAATATGATGATTGCTCTATACAGAGAAGCCTGATAAGGAGAACTTGCCCACCAAACAGTAACTATTTCAGCTATACTCTCAGGGATTTCCTTGGATACGATGAAGCACTATTTGCATTATTTCTTGATAATAGCATTCCCGACAAGGATTCTGCCTTAAATCAAACACTTGCAATTCTCGAAAACGTCTACCAAGCAGCTGCAGCATATAATTAGGAAAGTCAAGCTCTGGACAGGATATATTGTAGTAGTTTTTTGTATCTATATTGGGATGCATATGTATGTCAATCCGCAACATAGTAGGAGGCTCTATAGACAGTCGAGACTGTTTTGGGCTAAACTTAAACACGGTGAGCTTTTTAGGCTCGAAAAAAATCTTCTATGAAAATCAAGCTTATTTCCACACTGTGTGTGTTGTTGAGCGGTATAGTAATATTTAGTGGGTTGCAGGTAGGACAAGCAGATGCGGTTTTGTTGCCAGAGACATCTGTCTCCCAGCAGCAAGTTGCTTTGCAGACTTTACCGTCCTCTGCCCAGACTTCCTTAAAGGCTGTGGACCAAGTAGCAGAAGGAACAGTGGATTTTGTGGGTAGTGTGAATTCTCAATCGGTTGCTACAGAAGCTCCTGCAGCCGAAGATAGGTATAAAGTGATGTATTTGGTTGATAGCGAGATGGATATCGTAAACCAAGATGGCTCTCAGCTGGACATTTATTCCGATCCTCAATCGTTTTCCAAATGGGCATGGCTCGGCACAGGGGCGAGTCCAGATTCTTCATACCTTGGGATTTCTTTTGCCGGAGAGCAGTTGCCATCAAATGCAAAGGTGGTAAACGGATATGTGGAGCTAGTAAATACTTTCCCGTGGCCTTGGCAGTGGATATGGGTCTCTTTTGATGCATATCTAGAGAGCTCAGCAACACCATCTGCGTGGGATATTAATAATTTACCTTCCGCAAGGATGTTGACACAGAATTTTACTAGCCAGGTAACTGATAGCAAGTGGATGCAACTAGAGCCTTGGCAGATAGATGTGACAGCTCAGTTACACGAATTAACGGCAGGGACTCCAGACGGCGAAAAGCTCCCTGCAGATATTAACTTTATCTCTCGGGGTACTGGTAGCGCGTGGGGAAGGAAGTTCTTTGCTCGCTCAGCTCCTAGTGAATATTTACCTAGACTTGTTGTGGAATATGAACTCACTACTCCCCAGAATAATCCGCCTGTTATTGCCGATATCCCCACTCAGGTGACGGATGAAGATGTACAGTTCCCAAGCATAGACTTGAGCGAATATGTTTCTGATCCCGGTGATACACTCAGTTGGGAGATTATATCGTCTGATAAAAATTTAAACGTGGAGTTGGAAGCTACTCTGCTCAAAGTTACTCCGGAGGTCAATTGGAGTGGGGAAGGTCTTGTTGAGCTGCAAGTAATGGATTCTATCGGGCAAAAAGATACTGCCTTGGTGAATTTTCAAGTTATACCTGTTCCCGATGCTCCAGAGATTATTTCTTCACCAGCAACTAAGGCTACAGAGGGAGATACTTACTACTACCAGATAGAGTCAGTAGATGTAGATGGCGATGTTCTGAAATATAGTTTACTTGCGGGACCAGCTGAGATGTCTATAGAGGAAGACAGCGGCTTGGTGGAATGGGATGTGCCTTTTGATACTCTTCCTAGCTACGAAGTGGAGGTTGCTGTGAGCGATGGGGGACTTACTGATTCACAAGAGTTCATATTAGAAGTGATCGAATTCAATGCACCTCCGCAATTATTACCTATACCAGATCAAGTGGTTCCAGAGGATGACCAGGTGAATCTAGATCTGAGTCAATACTTAATTGATCCAGGAGATACCGTTACTTGGGAGGTCATACAGGAGCCAGACAACTTTTATTGGATGCGGTTTAGTCCAGCTGGCTCGCCGAACTTGAAAGCTGACCCTTCTCATAACTGGAATGGCACGGCTACTGGCATTATACAAGTTACAGATAGTGCTGGACAAAAGGCTGAAGCAAGCATCACTTTTGTGGTGACCCCGGTTGCAGATGGACCAAAGATTATTTCGAAGCCTGTATTGGAGGCTACAGAAGGGCAACTTTACTCCTACCAATTGGTAGTAGTAGATGTGGATGATGCAAATGAGAAATTCACGTATGAATTGCATACAACTTTTTACCCGGCAATGATTATTGATGAGAATGGCTTGATTACTTGGCAGCTCGGCTATGAAGAGCCAGAGGTGGCATCTTACTGGGTCGTGGTGGCTGATAGTACTGGACTGGTTGCCGATCAGGTGGTTGACAATATCCAAGTAATAGACGTAAATATTCCGCCACAGATCCTGTCAGTTCCAGATCAGTATACTCAGGAAGATGCCGGTTTTGCAGAACTGGACATCAGTGATTATGTTATAGACCCAGATGATACTGTAGTGCTGGAGCTTGTTTCTGTTACCGGTGGTATTCGTGCCAATATTGATGCAGGTGTGATTGCAGTTACTCCAGAAGAGGACTGGAATGGTGTGGCAACTGTTGTGGTCCGAGCTACCGACACTATTGGACAAACTGCAGAAACTAGTATTAACTTTGTAGTCAAATCTGTGGCAGATGCTCCAGTGATTACTTCCATACCAGAAACTACTGTGGATGAAGGTGGCGAATACTCATATTCAGTTTTGGCGGAGGATGCGGACGGTGATTTCCTGACCTACAGTTTGGTAACAGCTCCAGGCGGTATGAGCATAAGTGTAGAGGGGGAAATTACTTGGATTCTAGGTTATGATACCGCTGGTGACTATACTGTGAAGGTGGTTGTGAGCGACGGTAAACTGGAAGCTGTTCAAGAATTCATTTTGCGGGTTGAAAATGTAAATCGTAGCCCAAGCACCCCGCAATTACTTAACCCGGTAAACAATTCTGTAGATGTTGAAATCCTACCCGTCCTGAGTTGGACAAGAGCGATAGATCCAGATAATGACTTCGTCACATATAGTGTGCTCCTAGGCACAAGTGCTGACGACTTACGGGTTATTGAGGATACGGTTTTTCTTGACAGTTTGCACTTGACGGAGCCCTTGGCGTATAGCACAGGTTACTATTGGCAAGTGATTGCCCAGGATAGTTTGGGTGGTAGCGCAGCTTCCGATATCTGGTCGTTTACTACGATGGCTGATCCAAACCTCCCACCAGCGGCATATGCTGGAGAAGACCAGGTTGTTGATGAAGGTGTGCAGGTAACGTTGGATGGCAGTGGCTCTGTGGATCCAGACAACGATGCACTCAGTTTCTTATGGGAGCAAATTTCTGGGCCAGTAGTGGAATTAGCTGATCCATACCAAGCGATTTCTAGCTTCACTGCACCGTTTGTAGATACAAATACTACTCTCACATTCCGGCTTTCGGTGGGAGATGGTAAAACCACGAGTACTGACGAAGTGAGCGTGCTCATAGTTGACGTTCCGGCTGTGCCAGCGTACCCTGCAAATTATTTAGATACTGAGACGCTTCCAGCAGAAGGAAGCCCAGTTTTCTCTGCATCTAGCTGGGAGAAACTGTTTGATAATAATCTGGTGGAAACCGCGTTTGGTTATTTATCAAACAATCCGCTGCGCTTTTATATGGAATATGATCGTGAGTTTACCCTGAGTGGGTTTGACATGTTTGTGCTCAATCCTTCTGGCGCATATCCAGGTACGACCTGGAGAGTGTATGCAGCTGATAATATGACCGACTTGAAAAATGCTTCCGGTTCATACAGGGAGGTTATGCCTACCACGATTACTACTACAGAGGGATGGGTTCAATTGCGGTTCCCACAACCTGTGGAAGCAAAGGCTTTTATGATTTTCTGCATTAAGCAATCTGTGGGTACGTTTATGTATTACTCAGAAATGATTCCTGTTGGTGTTTAAAGTACAGGTAAATGTTTTTATAAGCCGGCAGCTTTCAGCTGCCGGCTTTCCATTCACCAAATAATCTTGAAAGGTTTTTGCTATACTTGAGCAGAATGGAAAACGTGACTCGAAAACCAAAAATAGCCCAAATAACTACATACTTTCATCCATCTGTGGGTGGAGTAGAGAGGCAGGCCGAGGAAATTGCTGTGCATCTTGCTGAAGCAGGCTACCGTGTTGAGGTTTGGACCACAAATGCTACGCATGACAAGCAAAAAAGGATGCAGCGACTGCGAGATAACTACCGTGGTTTGTCGATATATAGATCTGCTTATTGGATTAGTTTGGGGCATTTTTTTCGCTTTGCGCCAGGAATTGTATGGAACTTAATCTATAGAGACTACGATATTGTCCATGTCCACAATGTCCATGATGCCCATTTATTTTGGGCCATTATAGTTTGTCGTTTAAGGGGTAAAAGGATAGTTCTGACTGGTCACAATCCTTATGTTGTAGATAAGCAAAAGCGTGGTCGGGCACTGCATCTGTTTGTGCGTATATATGAGTACTGTTTACGACCTTTCTTAGGAATGTTGAATAGTTATATAGCATTGCTTGATTCAGAAAGAAAAGAAGTAAGTCGCAGATTTGCTATCCCTAGCAACAAGATAGTAGTTATTCCAAACGGTATCCAGGAAACCTACTACGAGACACTTGGTAGCAAAGATAGCTTTTATAAAACTTGGGAACTTGATCCTCAGAGGTGGCGGATGATTGTTGGTACTGTTAGTCGTATGAATTATGTAAAAGGGATCCAGAACTTGCAATTGGCAGTACGGAAGCTACCCGAAGTGCTTTTTATATTTGCAGGAGGTGATGATGGGTATCTCAATGAGCTGCGTCATATGTATGCTCAGTCGCAGAATGTACTATTTACGGGCGAATATCTCCCTACAGAAGAGGTCAAGGATTTCTACCAAGCAATAGATATCTTCTTGTTGCCTAGTGTTTATGAGCCATTTGGGATGACGGCTGTAGAGGCTATGGCTCAAGGTAAAATGCTGCTCGTTACAGATAACGGTGGCTGTGTGGAATTCGTAACTCCCGAAGTAGGTGAAGTTGTGCCGGCAAGTAATCAAGAGGCGTGGATGGAGCGCATCTCCTATTACATGGAGCATCGTGATTTGTTGGTAGAGAAATCTTCACGCGCAAGACAACTTGCTCAAAAGTATAGTTGGAGCGTAGTCATGGAACAGCTGCAAGCTGTTTATGAGCAAAGTTTGTAGTTAGCGGAAGGAGGTATCTGCTTTTATCTCTGCCAAGCGCTCCTTGTACAATGCTATTTGTTGAGATGGTGAGAAGTTTTTCCACCACATTGCCCAGTCGTCAATTTCTGCCGGAGAAGAGATAATTTTGCATGGCACAAAGTAAAATCCTGTCACAAACTGACCTGTGGGGAGCGTGATGGGAAGATGTGTTCCAGAATATGCTCCTAGCCATACGTAATGGTCCATAAATCGTCCCAGCGTAACGAATATCGAATTCACAGGTGCATTATCACTTAAGCTTGTTATATTTCGTAGCTGTGGAGTTTCTACTACTTCTTGGTAGTAGTAAATGTTGGATGCGTCTGCGGCTATTGGGCAGTTCTGGAAATCGCCTTCTGCCGCAAACAAGTCCATCGCCAACCCAGGCTGATTGGTGATCTGGTGAGTTCTAGTTTCCAATAAGTTACCTTCTAGGTCGGAAATCTTAATTGTAATTGTGCCGGGGTTGAGTTCTGGGATCTCTATGCTGTAAGTAGAAAAGAGATCAAGCCTACGTTCTTCATTTGCTATCTGTACAACAATTGGCTGCCTGTATAAATTGATGCCTGCAAAAATTTGAGGCTGTGGTTTGAGTTTAAACAGCCACCACAAGTACCCTGCACCAGCAGTAATTGCCAGGATGACTAGGCAGATCGCCAATACCTGCATAGATCTTAATATTACAAACCTCTTGGTGGAGGAAGTATTAGTTGGATGATCAAGAACCAAGTTCATTTGTCTTTAGTATACTACTTATTTTCTGCCAGGTGGAGAAGTCAATTTCACTTGCTCTGCATGACGGAGTGAGCCCGAGTTGCTCCCATGCACGGTCTATTTCCTCTGCAGGTAAACGTGCAGAGATGAGATTATTACGTAGCGTTTTGCGAGGGCTAGCAAACCCCCAGCGCAGAATTCTCTCTATTTTGGAATGATGAGGTACAGGCTTATGTGGAGAAATCACAAGGATACCTCCATCGACTTTGGGTGTCGGGAAGAAGTTCTGTGCAGGTATGGTCTCTGCCTTTCTTACATTGGCATATATCTTAATCCAGTTGCTCAAAAAGGTAGCTTTTGGTGGTTGACAGTTGTACTCCTTGGCAACCTCTGCCTGTACTATCACGGCCATGATCTCGGGAGGCGAATGGTGTGTGGCAAACATACGGATAATTTGCTTCGAGATATTGTATGGAAGAGAGCCCACCAACTTGTACTTCTTTGGTATTTTCAAATCGACTAAATCTACTTTAAGTATATCTGCATGTATCAATTTAAACCTCTCCAAATCTGGGAATCTAGCTGCTAGCTGCGGTATTAATTGATAATCTACTTCTACGGCGACCACTGTCATGGCTTTTTTGAGCAATTCAGCTGTTACTTTACCTTGTCCTGGACCGACTTCCAGTACTGTGTCATCGGCTTCTAGGCTTAGCTCAGAAACCAATGCTTTCACAAACCGATCTTTGCGCAAAAAATTTTGGCCAAATTGTTTCTTAAATTGATGGTACATACTCGTGAAATTATCCCTTTTTAAGCGCTCTTTGCCAAGGGAGGCTTTTATAAAACCGATTTTGGGCTAAATCAAGTATCTTCCTTCGGGATTCTTTGGGTAAAAAAGGGACTTTGCTGCTTTTTTTAGTTTCACATCCCTCTTCAGACCAGAGAAGGGTTTTAAGAAATAAGCCCAATAAATGATATACTACTAATGCAAAAAAAATATGCGTACAGAATTAATGATACAACTGCAGACATTGATGCGTGCTTTACAGCAAGTTACTGAAAAACAGAATTTACCTGAGTTACGTTTACGTCAAGAGGAGCTGAGGCAGGCATCTGTTCAAACTGGCTTTTGGGATGATGTTATGCATGCCCAGGAAGTGATGCGCGAGTTGGGAGAGATTGATGAGCGGCTGGCAGCTTCTCTTAAGGCAGAGCAGAGCGGCAATCAATTACTTGCAGACTTAACGGAGACGGATGAGGAGGACACAGAGATGCTGCAATTGCTGCAGCAAGAAGTGAATGCTCTGGCAGAGTCTGTAGAAAGTATGGAGTTGGAGACATTTCTTAGTGGTAAGTATGATACAGCAGGAGCCATTTTGAGCATAAATGCTGGCCAGGGGGGGACTGAGGCCTGTGACTGGGCTGCAATGTTATTGCGCATGTATTTGCGTTATGTGCAGTCTCGAGGCTGGCAGGCTACTATTGTCGACCAAGTGGATGGAGGAGAGGCTGGGGTCAGCTCTGTAATAGTAGAGGTGCGTGGGAAATATGCTTTTGGTAATTTGAAGTATGAGCATGGGACTCATCGGTTGGTGCGCAACTCACCTTTCAATTCCGCTGGGTTGCGTCAAACATCATTTGCTGGGGTAGAAGTAATGCCATTGGTTACGAATGATATCGAAGTAAATTTATTGCCAGAAGATATTGAGTTTGCTGCTGTGCGCTCTTCTGGTGCTGGTGGACAAAATGTAAATAAAGTAGCTACATCCGTGCGCCTTACGCATAAGCCTTCGGGTATTGTGGTTTCTTGTTCCACTGCTCGTACTCAGCATGCAAACCGTGAAGCGGCGATGAATATGTTGAGGGCAAAATTGTGGCAAAGAGGCCTTGATGAGCAAAGAGCAGAGCAATCACAGATCCGGGGTGAGCACAAGGTAGCCTCTTGGGGTAATCAGATTCGTAACTACGTTCTCTCTCCGTATAGATTGGTAAAAGATGTGCGCACTGGAGTTGAAACTGCTCAGACCGATGATGTGCTAGACGGAGAAATACAAGAATTTATTGATACTGAAGTTAGACAGTTAGCAGGTAGATAAATGAAAGAAATGTTTAAGATCCGGCATCTTGACCCCAGCTGGAGAGCATTGGCGATTATGGGTACTGGCATCTGGGCTTTGAGCATTTTGGGGCCGCAGTTCGTTCCGAGTGAGGCCTGGCAGCAATTGGTGGTGCGACTTCAAGACATGCTATCTTTGACTTTGAGTGTAATCCTGGGCGCTTTCCCTTTCCTTGTTTTGGGGGTCGCAGTGTCTACGCTGGTGGCACTATTTGTTAAAGAAAAGTGGGTGGTGCAGCTACTACCGAGGGGTAGGTGGACATCTCATTTTGTAGTTTCATTTCTAGGCATGCTCATGCCTGTTTGTGAGTGTGGCAACATACCTGTGGGCAGAAGGCTTCTGGTAAAAGGTTTTACGGTTTCTCAAACGGTATCATTTTTGTTAGCAGCTCCAGTGATTAATTTAGTAACTATAGCTTCTACAGCTGAGGCATTTGTCTATGACCCGGCAATGGTATGGCTGCGTGTATTTGCTTCCCTGATCATTGCATATATATTGGGTCTTTTGATTAGCTTTGCTCCCAGCCAAACCGAATTTTTGACGCCAGCATTGTGGGCAGAGGTTTGCTCTAGGGACACGTCAACTTCTGTAAAAAATAAATTGCGTGCAGCAGTTAGCATTTACACTCAAGAGTTCTTGGCAGTGATGAAGTTGCTGGCTGTTGGTGCAGTAGTAGCAGCCGTGATTCAAACTCTCATTCCCCGAGATAGCATAGTTGCTCTGGGTGCAGATCCCTTTTTGTCTGTGATTGCAATGGTTGCTCTAGGGTTTATTATTTCGGTTTGTTCGAGTGTCGATGCGTTTTTTGCCCTTTCTCTGGCTGGTAGTTTTAGCCGTGGAGCTTTGCTCGCTTTCTTGATTACTGGGCCCATGATCGACTTGAAAATACTCACTTTATTGCGAGATTCCTTTCGCCCAAAACTATTAATATTAATAACGCTGTTTGTAGTTTTGAGCGGAATAGCTGTGGGGCTATTTGTAAACCTGGTCATATAAATGAAAGTCTTCTCCTACATAATTGTAGTAGTCTCGTCTATCTACGTTCTGAAGTTGCACCTGGGTGACGATCTCGGCCTATACATTAATCCTCGTTATATTCCTGCAGCAGTTGCTGCTGCTGTTTTGGGCTTGTTTTCTGGCATTTTGGGTGTTTGGTATATGCGTTCGCAGTTAGCAATTAATTCCCAGCATACGGCCCGGATTTTTGCCTTGATAGCTGGAGTCGTGATCACAACTCAAACCTATTTCGGTTTTATACTTTTGCTATTTCTAATTTTCTCCCCGGGAGCATGGTGGTCAAAGAAAACTGAGGGACTTGGCATTTTGATTTCGGTGATTAGCTTTGGTTTCTTAATTTCACCACAAGCGCTTTCTAGCTTATCGGCTGCGCGGCGTAGCACAAATTTGAATACTACATCATATACGGAGGAAGAGCTAAGCACGGTGAGTATATTTGCATTTGACTCAAGTAAGTATGAGATCGGGGATTGGGTAAAACGAATAAATTTTGACCCAGACGCACAAAGCTACATAGGACAGAAAGTCCAAGTAACTGGGTTTGTTTTTCAACCCGACGATTACCCACAAGATATGTTTTTGATCTCCCGGTTTGCGATTACATGCTGTGTGGTTGATGCTAGGCCGATTGGGCTAGTAGTACGTTTATCTGACTGGCAGGAGAAATATCGGACTGATCAGTGGTTGGAGATAGAGGGGGAATTCATTGCTGAAAAAGTAAATGAAGAATTGCAGCCAATAATTTCGCCTATCAAAGTCACCGCAATTTCTGCGCCAGAAAGACCATACATATATCTTAACAGTTACTGATGTGAATAAGAGATATTGGATACTGTCAGGCATTGTTTTGCTGGGGTTGTCACTACTTATTGCCATAATGGGGTTATTATCCTACACAAGACGACCTGTGATTTGGGTGGTTAGTTCTGAATCATCACAGTACCTTCCACAAACTGGAGCTGTTATTCGGTTATCTGCAAATCATCCTTTGGATAGAAGAAGTGTAGAGTCGGCACTCACGTTTGAGCCTGAGCTTGAATTCCGGGTGAGTTGGTCTGTGGATACAATGCAAATAAAATTTGCAGAAAACCTGAATTCAAATAGTGTCTATAAGCTGACTATTTCTACTGCAGCTCAAGATATTTATGGACAAGCGCTTGCAGCACCATATATTTTTGAATTTAGATCATCGCCGGCAGGGTTTGCATATCTGGAGCCAAATGCCCGGGAGGGTACAGCAGATAGGATAGTATTGGTCTCCGATGTGCAAGAAAACAAAACAAAGGCGCTTTTTGAGCAAAGCAAGATCGTAGAGTTTGATATTAATGATCAGCATCTGGCTGTAATATATGAGGACTCAAACATGGAAAGTCATTTGTATATTGCAGCGCTAGGTGAAGCGTCTGCAGGTTGGCTAGTAGAGAGTGGGATTCAAGATCTTCATCTCAGCAAGCTCTCACTTTCACCCCTGGAAGACCAGCTAGCCTTCCTGGGTCAGAGAGTAGAGCTGGTACAAAATGTCCCAGTACCCCAGAATCAGAATAGAGTTTATCTCTATGATATTTCCAGGAGGTATTTACGTGAAGTGGGCCCTGCAGGGGTGATTGATCTCGGCTACACCCCAGATGGGAGCGCAATTTGGTTACGAGGGAATGGCCCAGATCATTATCTGTTAGATCTTTCCCAGCCAGAAGCGGAGCTTGTAGAGCTTGGGGATCATTTTGGGATGGGTGGTTTCAGCCAGAATAGAGAAAAGGTTGTGTTTGTAGATTTTGAGCCATACACAGATGATGCCAGTTATCCATACATAAACGTAATGGATAAAGATAGAAGCCTCAACGCTATTACCTCAGGAGATAATTTCGTCGTTGATCCACAATTCTTCTTTGACTCAAGCAATATTATTTTCAGTGCCAGGTCTTCTGAGCTGGAAGGGACGCGGGGCTTGTTCTCGATTCTAGTTGTAAATGAATCGGCGCAGATTATACATACAATTAGTTATCCGGGGTATAGTCTAGAGTTGCCCAGAGTAAGCTGGGATGACAGATATATTCTAATCGAGCGCTATGACTCAGAAATGCTGCGTGATTATAATGGTATGCGTGACTTTATATTTCAAACCAAGCCGTATAAAGCTGAACTCATGATATATGACATGTTAAATGAAAGCTTTTTATCCTATACATATAGTGGTAGAGATGCAGTATGGCTAAGATAATAAATAACGAAAAGAAACGGACAAAGTATTTCCGCTTTAACCGACTCACACAAAAGTTAGTTGTGGGTAAGTGGCAACTTAGGGTAAGCTCTCTGGCAATTTTGACGCTGGGATTGGCGCTGGGGATCGTTGCAATAGCACTGGGGATCTCTCAACATTGAGTGCTACGTATTTCGGAGGCTAGGATTCGAACCTAGATTGCCAGGGTCAGAACCTGAAGTCCTACCGTTAGACGACCTCCGAATAAAATACTTTCTGCGCAGAGGATCTTATGTGCACCCATTGAGGCAGTAATAATTACTATATTCCTCGGGTTTAATATTTATCACCAAGATCGTACCGGAATTATACTAAAAAATATGACTTTTGTGCGAGGATATCCAGGGCTTATTAGCATGAGCTATAAAAAAGTGACCCAGCTTTTACACTGAGTCACTTAGTATGCAAAATTTGCTTCGCAAATAATCAAATGCTTTGCAAGAATTTCTCTATTGTCTCTTCAAAGTTTGCGTAGGGCATAGCACCGCTAATGATGTCACCAGTAAGTGTCCCGTCTGAGTTGAGCTTACCAATAACAAATCCTGGCGTCCCATTAATCCCTATTGCTGCTGCATGGTCTGCGTCTGCCTGTATTTCGGCTGCAAAGTCACGATTATTCACACAGGCTTCCAGCTTGGATTTATCAAGCCCTAGCTCTGCTGCCAAGTTGCCTAGGTCAGATACAGATAATTCGCCATCTGCTGTCTTTTCAAATATGGCATCGTGCATTGCGTAATATTTACTATCACCGCCTTGTGAACGTGCACATTCTGTAGCATTGGCGTATATCTCAGCATTCGGGTGAAATGATAAAGGAAGGTCTCGGAAAACAAGAATTACCTTACCCGTGTCAATGTAATTTGTTTTTATTTGCCCCAGTGTTTCTGCCCAGAATCTCTGGCAATATGGACATTCATAGTCGCTGAACTCTATGATTGCTACGGTTGCTGTTGATTTATTCCCGAGCACCGCATCATCATCCACACTGGTGCTGGCTGTAACCGGTTCCTCTGGAAGAATTGCAGCAGCAGAAGATGTAGCCAAAGAATCTCCAGCAACACTGCCACTCGTTGTGGGCACCTTTGCAATAATGATAGCTGCAGCAATTATTATTGCCCCCAATATAGTAGCAATAGGGTGCAATAAAGGTTGAATATCAATAGTAATCACATCGGCTTCTGCAGCTTTTTGAGTAGTTGGACGTGCCATAAAGTCGGTGCTTGCTGATATAAAAATAAAGCTTGTTTACCAATCCAAATTGAAGGCTCCGCCTTCACCGTTTTCTGCTGGAGCACTCTGTCTGTTACTGTTGCCTCCGTTACCTTCTTGAGTACGAGGATCTGCTTCGTTTACAATCAGATCTCTTGGCCCACGGATGCCGATCATCACTCTTTTATTGAGGAGATCAATCACCTTTGGAAATATTTCTTCCACGTTCTCGTCTGCGATATCCAGGGTTACAAATCCAAATCCTCTGGATTTACCTGTCGCTTTATCTGTGGCTACAAAAACGTCTACGACTTTGACTGTGGAGTTGGGGTTTGTTGCTCCATTTGAAACAAATGCTGGCTCGTAGCTAGCAGAAATGTCATTGCACTCCATAATGGCTTTGACGTAGTTGAGCAGTCCTACCCGGTCAATCTCCCAAGGTAGACCACCAATATATAACTTCTTTTGCATGTCATGCAAAACTAAAAAGTAAAAAGTGTATGAGAGGTGTGGGAATTGGACTTCTAGCTTCCTCCAATTGTTTCACTTGATCCTCAAAAATAAAATACACTCTAAATTGTAGCAATTAATTTGAATTCATGCTAGTTTATCCGCATAAATATTTATGATAAATTAATGTCAGTCACAATTTTTAAGCTTAGCTCAAACTAAATGGATACGATGCTACTTTCACTATTGACAGGGTACGCATTGCTAGGTGCTGTGGTGACAGCAATGTGGGCACCCCTGCTGATTGATGTGCTGTACCGGATGAATATTGTCGTGCGTCATGTATTGACTCGTAATCGTGTAAACGAAGAGTTTGTTAAGATTCATGCTCATAAATCTGGCACCCCGACAATGGGTGGACTCATGATATCTTTGACTGTGCTGGTACTCACAATCCTACTGGTCCCAGCTGAAGGATTCCGTAATGTGTTTATTATTGGCTGGTCGCTGTTTACACTGTATGGTTTGGTGGAGGGATTGATGGTATTTGCACGTAAAGTTGATGAAAAGTTTAAGCTGCTTCAAGAATCTTTTGGCTGGAGGATCGGTAAGCTAGTGATCCTTTTTCTACTAGTGTTGTTTATGATCATCGTGGCATCACAGACCTTGGGAGTAGAGTCTATTACGCTCTGGCGAGGAGTGGAACTTACTTTGAATTGGATATCGATACCTTTGATGGCATTTTTTGCTTCCCTAGCAATGTATGGGATGGAGATTACAGACGGTCTCGACGGTTTAGTTACTGGGCAATTTTTGATAGCCATAACTACATACACAGTTGTAGTCTTGTTAACTGGTAGCGTTGAGCTATTACCGTACCTGGCACTTGTAGGGGGCAGTAGCCTGGTTTATCTATACTTCAATATTAATCCTGCCAGGGTCTTTATGGGAGGTACTGGCACCCTTCCCATAGGGTTCTTATTGCTATTAGTGGCTCTGGCGACAGACACGATATCGGTTTTTGTAATAATGGGGGCTATGTTCTGGGTAGAGTTACTATCAAGTGGGATGCAGATAATTGCTATCAAATTTTTTAAAAGAAAGATATTTCGCATAGCTCCGCTTCACCACCATTATGAAGCGATAGGTTGGCCAGAAACCAAGGTTGTGCAGAGGTTTTGGCTGGCAGCAATCTTGTTTAGCATACTATCTCTGTGGTTGTGGTCAATAGCTGCTTAGCGACGTACTTGAATTACTGAAAAAGTATTGATCCTGCCAACTTCATAGTTGTCTGGAAGCCCGAAGTCCGAATTCTCCCAGATTAGGACACTGTAGCCAATTTGCCTAAGCTGTAGGTATATCCTTGAGGTCAGGTTACGTATATCGCTTCTGTCATACTGGGAGGTGACCACGAATTCCATTGTCTTGTTGGACCTTGTGAATTGACACATACTAAATATTTGATTTATGAAATCTTCAAGCCTGCCTTCCAAGAGCGCATGATCTCCTATGTTTGTTAAATGCACTACCTCGTCCCCTCTTAACATTAGTTGCCAATATGCAGAGGAAATATCCAAGAAGTCTCCCAGTATGAAGTGGTCACGGGTCGGAAATGTATATTGTTGTAACGTAAGCTGATATTGACGAATATCGCGTTCGATTACTGTGCATCTTTGCCCCCCCAGTGAACTAATAACTGTGGCCAATTCGCCCCCATAGTACAGACCGAATGTCCAGACCAATTACTTTTATTTCTAAACAAACTAGAGAAGATTATCTCAGCGTAAGCAGTATTATCTGTATGATGTGTAAAGAATGCCTCCTCTGGACCTGTGACGGTTAATAGCTTTTCATCAAGTACGTATAGTGGGACGCCGTTAACGAAAGAATGGCAAAGTTTCACAGCGTATTATAGCATGGGTGTATAGTATGGCTTGGCTTGAATAATGTAGTACAATAACTGGATGCAAGATTTTGACAAAGCTTTAAAAAGGCTCAATCCCCAGCAACTGAAAGCTGTAGAAACCATCTCTGGTCCAGTACTGGTTGTGGCGGGACCGGGCACGGGGAAAACCCAGGTGCTGGCACTACGTATAGCAAATATTTTGAAGCATACAGATGCTTCCCCCAGCAACATCCTTTGTCTTACATTTACAGAGAGCGGAGTGGTGGCAATGCGGGAGCGTTTGGTTGAGATGATAGGTGTAGAAGGCTATCAGGTGCGTGTGCATACTTTTCATAGCTTCTGTAATGAGGTGATACAGACTTTCCCAGAAAGCTTCATGTTTACAAAGGAGCTTAAACAGCTGGACGATATAACGCGTATTAAGATTGTGCGGAAAGTTCTGGACAGTTTCCCAGAAGAAGAAAAGCTGGGACTGCGGCCTTTCTACGACCCTTACTATCACCAGAAGGAGATTATTTCTGGTATTTCTAGCATTAAGAATGAAGGTGTGGGTGTGGAGGAGTTTGCCAAACTTGCACAGGAGGCTGTGGAAGAGCTGGAAGCTACTCCAGATATAAACCCCAAGACAAAGAAACCAAAAGGTGACTGGATTAACCGCCTGAAATTTGCCAATAGAAATGTTGAATTGGCAAAGATTTATAGAGCCTACCAGGAAATGCTTACTCAGGAAGGCTTATACGACTACGAAGACATGCTTGAGTTTGTGACTTCAAAGTTTATGGAAGATGATGCCCTTTTGGGGCATTATCAGGAGAGATTTTTATACATACTTGTAGATGAATATCAGGATACAAACGGGGCACAAAACAAGTTATTAATGCTTTTGGCTAGTTTTGATTCTTCCCCAAATCTATTTGCTGTCGGTGACGATGATCAGGCTATCTACAGGTTCCAGGGTGCAAATGTAGGGAATTTGTTGTCATTTAGCTCACATTTTCAAGATGTTGCTACGATCTCTATAACCACAAATTACCGCTCTAGCCAGGTCATCCTGGATGCTGCAGCCTCGCTTATTGCGCACAATCAACAACGTCTCACAAATTTGTTACCGGATGTTTCAAAGAAATTGCACAGTGCTGCAGAGATCCCAGATCAGCTGGTGGAAATCTACGAGCTTTCACACCAGAATGCAGAAGTGAAGTTTGTGATAGATAAGATCAAGCAGCTAAATTCTACTGGTGTAGGATATGGCAATATCGCAATCCTTTACCGGAGGCATCGGGATGCAGATGAAGCGATTGATGCTTTATTACATGCCCAGATCCCAATAGATATAGCCTCTGGAGACAATGCACTGGACAGCTTGCCGGTCAAGCAATTTCTTCTGTTGCTTGAGGCGATTGCGGATGTTACAGAGAGTGGAGATAAAAACTTGGCACAGGTTTTGTTTTTCAAATTCTTGGGATTGGATCGGCTGGAGGTTTTTCAGGCAATAAATCAGGCTAGCAAAGAAAAAAGATCCTTAATGGAGATTATTATTGGATGGAACGGAGGCCAGCAAGAATTCGAAATAGAAAAAAAGAGTTTGGGAACATTTGGAAATAATTTGTTGAGGTGGAAACAGGAATCTGCAAACTTGCCACTACACGAGTTCTTGCAATTAGTAGCCGAAGAATCTGGTTTCTTACACAGTGTATTTGCCAGCAGTGAATTAGCGACATTAGATGATATGGCTGCTGTAACAACTGTATTTGACATGTGTAGACGCCTTAATTATCGGGATAGAAATATTACTCTGCTGGGATTCTTGGATGATATAAGATTGTTAACACAGAATAAGCTTGTTTTGGCTCAACCTGAATTGGAACAGCAAGCCGATAGTGTGCATTTGATGACAACTCATGCAGCAAAGGGGAGAGAATTTGACCATGTGTTTGTGATCGGGCTGCATGATAATAATTGGGGAGGGGGACGCACTAGGAGTTTGATTAAATTACCTTTGGCATTATGGGGACCTTCACAAATTGTGACCACAGAAACCGATTTGGAAGATGAGAGGAGGCTCTTGTTTGTAGCAATGACTAGAGCAAAGAGAGCACTTTACCTTAGTTATGCGCATATTTATATGACAGACTCTGGCGAGAAAGAAGTGGCAGCACATCCATTCTTACAGCAAATAGATGGTCAGTATGTTATTTACCCAGAAACAGAGGCATTTGAGAAATTTGAGGCAGGTTATGTGCAGCAAAGAGTATCACCGATAAAGCGGATAGACTATTCAGTTGCGGAAAGCCAATTTTTGCAGAGCTTAGTCACAAATTTTAAAATGAGCCCTAGTGCCTTAAATGAGTATATAGAGTGTCCTTTACGGTTTAAATTTAACAGATTGCTGAGAATCCCCAGACGTATAGAGCGCAGCCAAGCACTTGGAGTAGCTGTACATTTTGCTCTGGAGCACTCTATGCGCAAGTTAATGAAGGGTGAGAAGCTGCAGAAGTCACAAATTTTGCATTTTTTTGAACAAGAATTAGGCAGACAGCAGTTGAATGATATGGATTTGCGAGCCACTTTCGCAGAGGGCAGGGAGCTCCTGTCTGCATACTTTGAGGCCTATACAGGTAAATGGGATGTGCCTGTGGATGTGGAGTATGGTTTTTATGGCCGTGAGCTGATATTGGAGGCCTCGGGGATAAGCCCTATACCGGTTAC
>CAZGHV010000004.1:0-18896 GCA_964525705.1 uncultured Candidatus Saccharibacteria bacterium
CTCATAGTAACTATTTTACCTCACTTATGGGTTAGTTATCTGGGCAAGACCCAAAGAAATTATGCTTATGCCTTCCGAGAGGAGGCTGGTGCTCCCAGACCCGCAACCCTATCCTTTCTGGAAAACGAAAGCGGATCTGATAAATACTATCGATACAACTATTGCCTACATGCGTAGCGTGCTCGGCATGGAAATAAATGCGGATATACGCATTGAGCTTTGGTTCATAGCACCAAATGGCACTCCATATATAGGCTCCACATCGCCACTTAATGAGTTCTTGGTTGATCCTGATGCTGAATTCAAAAAAATAACGGACACCAATACAACCGGGACCCTGTATACCCTACGAATCAACACAAACAGGCACGAGGCTTGTGGTCATGGTATAAAGGCTGAGGTTTTTGTAGATTTCTTTCCTGGTGGTGGAGATATCCTCAAAAACTTAAAAGTAAACACCATTTTTTATATAGGCAATGTCCCCACAGCACCAGCAGAACCTGTTACTCTGAGATTGGTAACAGAATATGAAATTGACCCTCAAGGCAAACTTAGCGAAAAGATAGAACGCCTTTATATCTTGAGAAGTGCTTGGAAACAAGATGACGGCAACGATGCAAAAGCATCAGGTCAGGGAGAGAATACCTGGGTAGAGATCCCTTCAAGCAGCTTTGCATACCAAGATTACATGTATTTACTGCGACAAGCTATAGAAATATGCCGGGAAGACTCAGAAGTACACAAATTACCACCAGAAGTCTAACATCTGCATGAGTACCAAAGACAGTATTTAAGCCAGAACGACCTACCCGCCGGTAGAAACCAGAAAGCACCCCATGCACACCATAATTCTTTGTCTGCTATAGAACGGTCAATATTTACCCCATTTAACTGCTTCTAATTAAGTATAACGCCGCAATAACTTACGCACCAGTATTATTACTCAACTAAAAGGAACCCTGCTAAAATAGCTTTAATGAAAAGACATATTATATTTGACTTTGACGACACTCTGTCCGCTTCTTACGAACTAAACCAACAACTGTTCGTCGATACTTTCACGCCATTTTTTCCCGAGATAGATGAAGACTATTTGAGAAAGTTCCATTTCGAAAGAAAAGGAACCGGAATGCTAGAGCAGTTCCAATATATTGTTGATAAGTTCTCACTGGATAAAACAGCTGAAACTTTAATGGAGTACAATCAAGAAATTCATAAAACAAACGCGCCTAGGATGAATATTTTTGAAGGGGTGGGAAATATGTTAAGACATTTTAAAAGTAGAGGCAAAATGATGTCCATATGCTCCAACAGAGATACAGAGTCTTTAAACATTGTACTTAAAAGCCATAACATAGATTCATATTTCCAAAACACAATTTCCTGCCATAGTGCAGGTCATGATAAACCAGACCCATTTTGTCTAAACGAGCTTTTGCAAAGATACCCAGATATTAAAGTTGAAGAAACAATATATTTCGGGGATAGTAAAACAGACGCAGAATTCGCCTCCAATGCCAACATTGACTTTGTGATAATTGACCATTACTCAAACAAAAAATTGTTCTACCAGCTGATACTTGAATCGTTTGTCGATTCTGAGGACTTTCAAGCTTTGGGATAATTCCACTTTGATATTCATCCTCCCTCCAACTATTTAGGTAAGTAGCCAAGCATACTTCGGATAACTTCTTGCAAAATATATAGAGTTACTGCAGCAGCTACAATAATGTGTACAAAGCAGAGGGTCTTCATAAAGGCGTAAACTCGGGAGAATCTGTGCATAAATTTAGCATCAGTGTTTCGGCAAACCACAACTAGCGCATTCGCAGTGCAGTCGTTTTCAGCTCACATGTGCTCTTCTCTACCACTAACTTGGTTGCCGGAGACAGGATTTGAACCTGCACGACCTTGCGGCCACACGCTCCTGAAGCGTGCATGTCTACCAATTCCATCACTCCGGCCTGGTTAGCTCAACTTGAAGCTCAGAATTATCTCTTCTGCTTCCTCTACATACTCTTCATACTCTTCTGCCCCAGTATACGTAATCACATAGGCTTTACCCTCGTTTACGATCCAGTATGCCATAAATTTCAGCTCATTCCCTCCTGTAGTCTGGGTCATTTCAACTCGCAAAGCCCGTTCTCCAGATAGATCAGCTTCCTCCACAGACAGCATATTTATACCCAGAGTCTCATTCTGCTGAATAGAAAGATCTGCGTACTCATCAAGAGAATACCCCTCCGATCCCATAACCATCACGTTTAAGTTTTCCATGAATTTATCCTGCTCTGCTATCTCCGTCTGCGGATAAAAGAAATCTGCATTAATGAGGTCATTGTTCTGCTGGGTCCAGTTTTGAGGATAACCAATTATGTACCCATTACCTTCAAAAGAATTGGCGAACCCAGTTTCATTTTTACCCTCTTGATTTGCCTGTGTACCCACAAGCACAACTCCCACCACAACAAGTATTAAAAATATTGCAACCACAGCCAACACCACCAGGTTCCTTTTGTTCATTAGAATATATTAACTTACAGGATAATAACAGAATCAGCACATATTACACCAGCTCCCAATCATAGATGCTCCGGAATCGGAGCTCCAGACTGCCAGATTTCTCCAGAGAAACGCCCTCCACATGCATGTTTGTATAATAAATAAACTGGGGATGATAAAGAAAGATAACTGGCACATCTGCTGCCAACAGCTCTTGGAATTTCTGGTAAACCTCTAGCCGCTTGGCCTTTGACTCTTCCTCTATAGGGTTCAGGCTTCTACCTTGCTCTAGCAGCCGATCTACTCTGGGCACATCTATAGTCGCATTCCCAGATATCTTTTTTGTGAGGTCACTCCCCACATATGATGAAATATTCAGATTTGATGCTTGCTCACTATGAAAAAGCTCGTATCTGTCTGGATCCATAAAAGTAACCATCCCATATAAAAGTGTCTCAAACAACTTTGGTGTAACTATCTGTGCAGTCAACTCTTGTAATGGGTATGCCTCCAGTTGCAAGTCTATGCCTACCACCCGCAAATCCTCACGGATTGATAATGCAATCCGCTGTCTATCTGGACTATCTACATACGCCAGACTAAACTTCAGTTTTTCCCCATCTTTAGTACGTGTTCCATCTTCATCCAACTCTGTCCAGCCCGCTTCATTGAGAAGCGAAACTGCAACTTCAGGATTGTAGCCATAAAGGTGAATATTTAAGTTTGCATACTCGCTTGATGAGTGTATCGGACCCAGAGCTTCTGTTCCCACGCCATTCATATATTGCAATATCTTTTTTCTATCAATAGCAGAAGATATAGCCCTGCGCACATTCACATCCTGAAAGAAAGATGGTGCAATAGTTGAGCCATCTGGTGATTTGCGTAAATTGAAGTACAGTGCCCAATACTGGTTCACCAATACTGGACTAATCACTGGTCGCACATTGCGATAGGCTCTTGTAGTGGATAAATCCCCTGTTGCAGAAGTTGCAAATGAGTGAACTTGCCCGTTTTGTATCGCCTGCATGGCTTGTTCTTCAGTGCGAAACAATCGGAAACGTATCTGCGAGAGTTTTGGTATTCGTCCATAGTATTCCTGGTTTGTGTTTAGCACAATCTCTCCTTCAGACACCCCCCCAAACTTGAAAGGGCCTGTACCCACAGGGAACCTGTTTAGACGCGGTTCCGGCTTATCTACCGTTAACGCATTCAGATCATCACTCAAATGCTGGGGAATTATTTTGATGCTGACTAACTCCAAGAAATTTGCCAAAATCGGTTTTTCTCCGGTAGGCCCCGAGCAGCCTCTGCCACCTAGAGAAGAGACCTCACCAGAGACGGTGCAAATCCGCAAGGAATTCTCGCCAGTACGTTCCCAAATCATTTGTTTAACAGCTTGCACATAGCTGTTACTGTTTTTCTGATCCAACTGGGAAACAATTTCTAGTGTACGCATTACATCTTCTACCCCAAACGGTGTGCCATCATGCCAAGTAACATCCTCCCTCAGCTCAAACTCATAATCTGCCCCTTCCTCAATCCTCAACACAGTCTTTGCTAGCACAGGTGTGATACGGCCATCTTGCTCATAACGAATCATGGGCTCATAAATGAGCTCACTTATATCTTTTTCCAGCTGGATTGCCGAAGGAACAAGTGGACTTATTTTGGAGAGTGCCTGGGTGCCACCAGACTCACTTCCCCCCATAACCACCGCCTCAATCAATATCTGAGCCGGAGTTGCCCGCACCAATGCACGTGACCCAAACGCAGCTATCACAGCAGTCAGAACCAACGAAAGTGCAAAGTGTGAAAATGGACGCAGAGCTCTATAGAATCGAATAGCAGAATGCAGGAGTGAATCCTCCGCAAAAAATATAGTGTCTGGGTAGTCCCACAATATTTGACGCGGCACATATACAAGCAACCATTGGGCTCTCTGCCAGATGTTCATTTTAGTTATAGCAAGCAATTAAACGCTCAATACTGCCACCAGCAGGGCACTTACCGCGAAAACCACTGCTAGCAAGATTGTGGCATTATACAAGATAGCCTCTAGCCCTCTTTTTGAACGGTAAGCTTCACCACCACCCCCGCCAAACACAGGCCCCAATCCCCCACTGCGATTCTGCAAAACTACAGTTACCACCAATCCAACAGCAGCTATCAACGTGACATATTTAAATACTGTGACCAGTTCCATATCAAGAAATTCTTATAATTACGCTCTTTTTGCCAGTTGCTTTAATCCCACACTAGTTATAGCTGAGATCAACGACAAGAAGAGCAAAGTTGATAAAGCGTCTGGTAACACAAGCACCAGTCCACTGATTCCAAAATCTATTGTGCTGGGACCAAATATAGCCACCCCTCCCACACCTGTATACAATATAAAGAAGAACACAAAAGACACGATAATGCTAAGCAGTAAGCTTGACCAAACATTCACCGAAATTTTAAAAAACTGCAGCATCCTTAATACAGAAGCCATAAGCAACCCAAATATTAGGCCCAGAATGATGCTAGCTATTAAGTTACCCTCTCGAATAGTGACGCCATTCACCACACTTTCCAGAAAGTAAAAAATTAGCAAATTTATTATAACTTCATAAATTTTGATCGGCATGGTTAGTTGGCTTAACTGATTTAGTTTAACATAATTTATGAAGTTTTTTACTATGCGTTGTCACTGATTATGCTCCCCACAAACTCTTTCCCTTCAAGCAGCAGCTTTAGGTTATCCAAAGCACCACCCAGAATGCAGAACCTTGCGCCAGCTTTCTGAGCATCTCTTGCAGCCTTTGGATCCACAGGATAGCTTGCTCCCGGAACATGTTCTTTTGGGTTCCCAATGATGTTCAGGTATTCGTTCCATGTGAGCTTGCTCAACCGCTGTGCTCCCTCGTGTTTGTTTGGATCACGATCATACACTCCATCCACATTCTTAATATCAATCACCTCATTTATCCCCAGAGATAGAGCTATACGTAATGCATTCCAGTCATTGCTGTGCCCGGGATGATTTGGTCCGGTAACCAAAACTTTCTTCCCTCGCCAATCAAAGTCGAGGCCAGCAGATATCAGATCCTCATACAGACCATAACTCACAACTCGGGGATATGCCAAGTCGCTAAGCGATGAACGGAGCAGTTCTGCATTCATATTACTTGCAGCAATTCCGATGCGATGGATATCATCTGCATCCATCTCTCCGTTCACTTTTGCCAACTTCTGATATGCCCGCGAGAGATAACCCCCGCCGATATTAATTATAAATCTGTCTGCATTGCCTGATAACAACTCATGCCACTTCTGTGCCAATCCGAAATCAAAAAGCACTTCGCTACTCGGAGATAACAACGACCCACCAAGTTTTATCACATGGATTTTGCTCATATCGAATAATAACCCGAAGTTGCGATATCGACAACTATTAGATTGGACTGCTGCAGAGGTTCAGTTTAATATATTGTATGGATTTATTTGAGTTCGATCTAAATCTGGTTCCCAAAGTGGGTGCCCAGTCAACAGATGGTGACATTCAGCCCACATTTGGTAGTATCACTGGTGTAGACACTCCGGGGACTACTGCTAGCATTACCCTCACAGCAGATAATACTACCGTGGCCATAGGCAATAATGTAAATGTAGACGTAGAAATAAAAACTGGTACATTTGCCATCGGGGAATACCGCATCATCGTAGACTTTGACCCCACTAAGCTGGCAGTTGTAGATGCTGATCCTGCTACCCCAGGCACACAAATTGCCTACTTTGATGTTGTTTTCTCTGTCTCTACAGGAGACAATATTACATCTGCTGCTGGCAGGGTAACGCTCATCGCCAAAGCTCCCACTTCATCAGCACTGACCGTGAACCGCAAGGTAGCTCGCATCACTTTTCAAGCCCAAGCTCAGGGCAGCACAACCGTGCGCACTGTTACAGGGGCTACAGGTAGTCAGCTCATAAATCAAAACGGAGTGGCAATTGCCACCAATGTAAACAGCGTAACACTCAACCTCAGTAATCAGGCGGCTACCAGCTCTTTACCCACCACTATTACCACCACTCAAGTGAGCACACCAGCCTCAACCAGCATGGCAACCTCTACTGGGGGGGGCTCAGACAACGAGCCTATTATCCCAGACACTGCCCTCCCAGACGACATCGTGGCAATATTTTCAGCGCTTTTGGGAATCAGTTTACTAGGGCTGGGTGTCCTTCTACGAAGAAGTCGCAAACGTTATGACGAATAGGATTTCTCGCACTCGCAAATTTATGAATACTGATATCGAGATTGCAGTGGTGCAAGGAGATGAACCAACTGTGAAAATCCTGGACGCTATTGAGGAAGCTTTTGGGGAATTTGATAGGATCGTGAAGCAATTCACTCGTTTCAATGCAGATAGCGAGCTGAGTAATCTGAACCGCAGGAGCGGAGAGTGGACCGATGTGAGCCCAGAACTATTTGTACTTGTAAAAGTTATGCTGGAGGTTGCTGAACAGAGTGATGGGGCATTTGATCCTACCGTGATTGACTTCCTCGAGAGATATGGATATGGCCCTCAAAGCAGTTTTTCTGCACTTGAAGACCCTCAATTATCAGAAAGCATTGCGCTGCTTGCGCAACAGAGACCTAGCTGGAAAGATATTCTGCTCAATGAGACAGAACAAAGCATCAAGCTTTCCGCCAACCAAAGGGTCGACCTGGGCGGGCTGGGAAAAGGTTACGCCATTGATCAAGCATTTTCCAAATTACAAGACTTATCAAGTTTTATGATTAATGCTGGTGGTGATGTGCGCTGCAAAGGTGAAACAGAGCTGGGAAGCCCATGGCGGCTTGGCCTGAAACACATCGGGAACCAAAAAATTGCCGAAATTTTGGTCCCAAACATAGCCGTAGCATGCTCTGGCTCATGGGCACGCCAGGTTAAAAACTTCCATCACCTTATATCCCCAGCCACAGGGCTTCCTGCAAACGAATGGACAACGGTTTATGTTACTGCCGATACCGCTATCTTGGCAGATGCCTGGGCTACAGCTTTATTTGTGGGGGGAAAGAATTTACTACCTAGATTGCCAAAGGGGATGTCTGCATTAATGCTAGATAAAAGAAATAAAGCTATAATGACTTCAGAATTCCCAGAATTTGGGCTAGGATTAATTAAGAACAATTATCGTATATCTATATGAATATTCGTAAATATTTCGATCACACCCAAGGCGCAAAATTAAGACGGTACCAGAAAATGGTTGAGTTATCTGGCCTTCAGCCTCACCACAAAGTGCTACATGCTGGCTGTGGACACGGATATTCCTTTGAAGCCTATAATCATGTGAACGAAATTGTAGGGTTAGATTTGTTTCCAGCAGAAGAATGCGATATAGATCGTAAAGGCTTCACCTATGTTCAAGGTGATGGCACAGACATGTACATGTTTAAAGACAAACAGTTTGATTTGGTCGTTAATGTAGGGACATTGGAACATATCCGACCTGCTGCAAAGCTGCAGGCTTTTGCAAATGAGATCCAAAGAGTAGGCAAAGGGTACGTGGTTATTGTGCCTCACTTTTGGACCCCCATTGAGCCTCATTATCAGCTTCCATTTTGGCAGCATTACCCGCGATTTTTGAAGAAGTGGTTAAGTGCGAATTTCAGTATCGGCAATTACCCAAAAGGAGGCTTTGAAGACTTGGTGTACAAGAACGAAGCCGACTGGAAGAAATTGT
This sequence comes from uncultured Candidatus Saccharibacteria bacterium, assembly GCA_964525705.1. Classification (GTDB taxonomy): domain Bacteria; phylum Patescibacteriota; class Dojkabacteria; order J137; family JAEUSD01; genus CAZGHV01. The sequence continues at coordinate 8,236 of CAZGHV010000004.1, forward strand.
TTCCCGAAGCGCAGATATATAGCCTTAATCATATTCGATTTGGCATAGTGCGGAACTATATAATATATAAACCAATCACGACTAGATAGCTATGTCTATACCTACTTCACAGCAGCTCATTGAAAAGGCGGACGCAATCATAATTGCTGAGGGTAGAGACAGTGCTCAATCTGTTAACAAAGACCCAATTGCCAAGGTAGAAGAATTAATCTTGCCTGCGCTTGTAAGCTCAAAAAATATTCAATCTAGCCTGTACAGTTACAGACCCACAGCTGGTTCAAGCCCAATAGGGAAAGTTAAACTTTTCATATTGAATAAATTGAGGAACGTTATCATTGCGGTATTGGAGAGAACTATCATGCGCCAACAAAAAGTGAATGAGCTCACTTACCAAACGGTGGTAGAGCTTACAAATATGCATCGAGAGCTGCAGAAAGAATTAGACAGCCTAAAAAAATGAAAATTCTGCTTGCAGGACCATACTTCACCAACTACAGCTTAGCCAAAGTCAACCGGGGCTTGGCAGTATCTTTGCAGAAACTACACCCAGAGTGGGAAGTTGTTGTGTGGAAAAATCCAGAAATCGATATTGACTATGTGCCACAGCAGAGTGAACTACCCAGATTCCCAGAGCTTGCTTCTCTACTTTCGAATAATATAGAGGATGTAGATGTATCAATTTACTGCAGCTTCCCCTCCGATCCTGCAGCAAAGTTTGGATTCAGCAGAATGCCTGGAAAGCTAAAACTCGCTTACCAGTTCTGGGAGGAAACAATATTTCCTGAAGATAAAGTGGCAGAGATAAATGCAGAGCTGCATGGGGTCATTTCCGGGAGTAGCTTTGTAAAGGATGTTCTCACACGGAATGGTGTAAAAGTTCCCATCATGGTTGCTCTGAGCGGAATCAACGACAACCAAGAGTTGATCCCCAAAAATTATCCCATAAATACAAAAAAACGTTTTAAGTTTTTTCATAACAGCACAGCAAAGCAACGCAAAGGAGTGGATGTGCTGCTCAAAGCCTATTTCGCAGAATTTAATCAGGATGATGATGTGAGCTTGATTATCAAAAGCTTCCCTGGTCCAGAAAATAGAGTGGATGAAATGCTTTCCAAGCTGAAGAAAGGTAATCCAGACAGCCCAGAAGTTATTCATATTTCCCAGTCAAATCTCACCGAGCAGGAGATGGTTGACCTTACTTCCAGTTGCAATTGTGGAGTTTACCCTACAAGAGCAGAAGGCTTTGGGATGCCGATTGCGGAAGCGATGTATGCAGGGAAGCCAGTAATTGTAACAGCATATAGTTCTGTCTTGGATTTTTGCAACCACGAGAATTCTTTATTACTAGATTATGAAATGGCACCAGCCATTGATTCCGAGGCATCAAATATTGGCGCGAAATGGGCAGAACCAAATCAACAAGATTTGCAAGCCAAGATGCGCTACGTATTTGAGAACCCAAATAGTCCAGAAATGAAAGCGATTGCAGACGCAGGCAAGCTCAGAGCCCAAAAGCTCACTTGGAGAAATAGTGCAATTGAGATCACTCAAATAATAGAAACTTTGATGCCGACTGTAGAACTCAAAAAAAAGAAACTGGCAATCATCTCCACCATCAACACGGTATGCGGGATTGCAGAGTACTCCCGTGACCTATATGGAACTATTGAAAAATCATTTGCGGAGCTGACATATGTTGCCAACAGTGATGTCTCCGATAGGGTGAGAGATGATAATGGAAATGCAGTAAGACTATGGGAATATGGTGAACAAGGATTTGAGAAAGTAATTGAATGGGTAAATGACGTTAAGCCAGATATACTTCATATCCAAATGCATACTGGTCACTACCCACCATCTTCAATACAAAATTTGCTTGCAGAGATCCGCAAGCAGGATAAAACCAAGGTCGTCATCACACCACATACCGTCAAGTCGCCTGGATATGACCTCGCAAACACAGTACCAGAGTTAGCAAGCATTTGCAAATTGCTCGTACACAGAGAACCCGATCTTGAGCACCTCAAACAAAATGGATTCAAGAACGTGGAGCTCTTCCCTCTACCCTATGATGTATTTCCAAAACGTGATCGTGAAAAGTTAAAATTTAAGTTATCTGTCAACGATAAATCACCAATCATTATTACCCATGGAATTGTTTCTAGCCACAAAGGCTTGCTGGAGATGCCAAGGGCAGTAAGAGAAGTAAAGGAAGTATATCCAGACGTGCTATGGATTGCTGCAAATGCTGTAAGTATAAATAACATCACATCAACAGAAACTTTCAACCAGATCTTGTCCGAAATTGACGATCTAGGGATTACAGAGAACGTAATCGTTATCAAAGATTTTCTACCTCGAGAGATTGTGGGACTCCTTATTCAGACAGCAGATATTGGTGTATTAGCGTACTCAGAAGTCGGTGAATCCGCCAGTGCTGCAGTGCGCAAATTCTTGGCTTCTGGAACTCCCACGATAGTAACAGATATCCCTATGATGGCTGAATTGAGGGACGAGGTACTTAAAATTAAAGATAATCGCCCAGCCACAATTGCATCTGCAGTCAAGTCACTGTGGAAAGATAAAGCGCTACAGACAAAGCTATCACAAGCGGCATTATTAAAGTCGGATGCTTTAAGTTGGGACAAAATGGCTATCAAGCTATTAAAAATATATTCCGAACTGGAGGTAGGGGAATAAGTTCTACAAAGCCGCCATTTCTATAACTGTCTCCGCAGCCCTCTCCCAATTGTACCGCAGTATCAAACCTTCATTTCGGTCTTGAAACCTCATATTTACCAAATCTTTAATCCCTCGTGTTATACCCTCAACATCATGTGGATTAACAAAGATCGCAAATTCAGATGATAATGTTTCATGAAACACCGGCAGATCGGATACCAGTGCTGGAACTCCACGATATGCCGCATTCAAAGGTGGAATCCCAAACCCCTCATACAGACTAGCGTAAAGCAGACCAGAACTAGCGTCCAATATTCCTGACAAATCCTCATCTGGCACATAATCCAAAATCTGCACTCGTCTTTTCAAATTTAGCTCCTCCAATAACTCAAAAATCTTTTTATACCTCCACCCCTTCTTACCAATAATTATGTAGTGAAAGTCCGGATTCTGCTCTGAGAATTTTGCAAAGGCTATGAGCATATTTTCATAATTTTTGCGTGGCTGTAAAGTACTGATGGATAGAAAGTATTTGGCAGGCAGCTGATACTTGCGTACTAATTTCTCAACATCTTGTGGAGAGGATTTCTCTGCTTTTGCCCAGTCGTTTATAGAGAGTGGCACCACTCCGACTTGCTTCTTGTATCTCGGAAATCGAGATTTGATCTCCTGGGCAACTGCCCCAGAAATTGTGGCTACCCTCCAGGCATAGTTAATGGCCAAACGTAATGTTATCCGGAAGAGCACTCGATGCTTAAAATCAAACATGTATGGCAAAGCAAGTGGTGAAATATCTGGGACGATCTGAATAGTCTGCGGGAACATCAAGCTGGCAGTAAAAGTGACTGTAGAAATAAAAACATCTATTTTCTTCGCACGCATATCTCGGGTAGCTCTCCAGTACCAGCGAAGCCCTGCAGCAAATCCTGTAGGTTTTGTGATCACTACAAATTTCACACTTGCTCCAGATATCACACCTTCCGATCGCTGGTAATGCTGCGTAGTGTAAACAAACAGATCGTGCTTGGGAAATTGTTTGAATCCGTTCACCAATCCTTCCGTCATATAGTCAATGCCTGTTTTGGCACCGACCAATGTGCTGCCATCGATTGCAAATTTCATAATCCCTACTTAGATCAGCTTGATTATATATTAGTTTGATTTGATTGTAATCCAGACAAGTGACAAGAGCTCGATTTTAGTTGATAATTAAATAAATTAACTACAAAATGTGGACAAACTTGTTTCATTGGTAATTGTAACCTGGAATAACCAGAATGATATCATTGACTGTCTTGCATCTGTCCAAGCTCAAGACTACCCAAATTTTGAAGTAGTTCTGGTAGATAATGCTTCCAGCGACAGCACAGTTGACCTTGTACGGACAAAGTTCCCAGAAGTTAAGATCATTGCTTCAAAAACTAATCATTACTTTGCTGGAGGTAACAACATCGGAATAAATTTCTTGCTCAAAGACTCAAACCCGAAGTTTATTGGAGTTCTCAACCCCGACACCATATTAGCTGGGAACTGGATTTCTTCTCAGGTCGCCATTATGGAAAGCTCTTCTCAGATCGGGATAATTGGCCCCAAAGTTGTATTTGAAAAAGGATTTGGTGTAAACGAAAAGGTCTCTACAGCAGACCAAACTTATATAAATACAGTCGGCATCCTTCCTGGCGGGTATTTATTTCCATATGATCGTGGTTATGCAGAACTTGACCAGGGTCAATATGACAAAACCGAAGAGGTGTATGCTGTTAGTGGAGTAAGTATGCTCATCCGATCGGAGGTAATTAAGCAAATAGGCGGTTTCTATAAACCAATGCAAATGTATCTTGAAGATGTAGACCTTTGTATCCGAGCCAAGAAAGCTGGGTGGTCTGTTATTTACACTGGCGACACAACCGTGAGACACAAACATATGCAGTCGACTCATCAGGCTGGGAATCAACGCTACTTGCTGTGGAGCAAAAGAAACTACTTATACTTAGTCTCTAGACACTATGGGTTACGGAAGCTAATCCGAGCTATTCAACAAATTTTCTTGACTACCCCCATCACCACATCCTTCAAAGTAATTCTCAGTTTCCTACTGAGATTTTAGGACATAGGAAGGCGAACCTACATCCCAAGGGATAATGTTTCCCTTGAACTGTACGTTTCCTACAAGCTCAAAGTAGAGTTGCAATTCCCAGCGATCCAGCAAGATGCCTGTATACCTAGATACTGGTAAACTTACAATCTCCCCATTAATATCATCTACTGTCTGGAAGGCGGAAAAGTCACATTTATCCTCGCAAGCAATGAAAGTTCTGGAAAGACCACTAATTTCAAATTCGAATATTTCGTTTGACTGATTATCTTTGGCAATCACAGGAATTCTGGTTGGTTTAGTTTGGCTAGATATTGGAGGTGCCCAAGATGAGATTTCAATACCTAGATCAGTCTCTTTTACAGTTATGGCATAATCCATCCTTCCTAGAAGCAAAGCTAGAAGCCCGCTCCCTGTCTGGAGATTATCTATTAAATAACTGGCAGCCGTTTGTCCTTCCTCTAAGCTGGTTAAACCTTCATAGGTGCTCTGTATAAGGTAAAGCGGGGTGTAGGTATTTGGGTTGTTTTCAACAGAAGTTACCCTGTATAAACCAGTTATCATTACTGAATAAGCAGTCAGTAATATTGAGATAATTAGCAATACGTTACCGTAATTACGCAACCGTTGCCATAGCTCTGCAAGACCAATAGCCCCAAATGGCACAGCAAAAATTAAAAATCTACTTCCGAAGCTACCTCCTCCCCACCAAGCCTCCCAGAAGCCATAAATTATCACTGTGCCAAAGATGGTCAGCAGAGACATCAAACTCACCGTCCGAATTCTTCTGTACAATAATACCAGCCCTATCAACGACAAAATAAATATTGGGGAGTAAACAAGCCACCCCCGATAACTTGAGAATAGAATATTCAAGCCATTAAATTCGTTAATTGTGAACGCGCTTTCCCATACATTGGTGTAGCCGGTCTTGAAAATTCCTCCATACGACACGGCGTTATACAGCATGTATATCGAGGCGAATGGTAACCCTGCTATTGCTAGACGCAATATATTGCGAACATCTCTTTTCAGTATCAGATAGATGAAAAAACCTACCCCCAGAAAAAGAAGCGTAGGACGGATTAAGATAGAAAGCCCAATTCCAGATGCCACAATAAATATTGCATATTTGTGCTTAGCTTTTAAAAACAGGGATACCCCATACATTGTGAGTGAAACCGAGAACATTTCGTATGTATGGGTGAATGTAGACAGGATGAGTACATACCAAACGGCGTAGGATGATGCATAAATTAGTGCAAGTGAAATCAGTGACTTAAACCGAGAAAATTCTAGTGTCCGTAAAGTCCTATAAATTAGGGTCAAAGTTATAAAGAAGACTATCAATGAAAACAGAAGGATTGTGACCCCTTCAGTTAAAGTGTGGCCGTTGTATGCCAAAAAGTAATCTTGACTCCCTGGGGGCAAAAGTGAATCGATTACACTTGCTACAAAGACAGGAGCTACAAGTAGTATCCCAGTGCCTGGAGCACATACCGAGATGTACTTCCCTTCAAACTCCGTCTTGACATGCCCCATGTAGTCCCAATAGTCTGGGCGATCTACAGAGATGAAGCTTCCCTGGTCTACTATGCTTCTAGCAATATGCCAATAGCAATAACCATCGGAGCGAATATACGGCTCCGCATTTAAAATAAACAAAGCAACAATAGCAAGCGATGAAAGCAAGGCGAGTGCTACCTTTTTATACGTGCCTACAATCATAGTACATAAATGCCCAAGGTACAAAACTCAAAATGACCTTCGCCGTCCGATGTCAAAATTTACCTTTTCTGATAAACTACCCGTATTATTATTTTGATATAAGATGTCTAGAATTGCTTTTATCACTGGTATTACCGGTCAAGATGGCTCATATCTCGCCAAGTCACTTTTGGAGAAGGGCTATGATGTTTATGGTGGTGCACGCAGAAACAGCACCCGTAATCTGTGGCGGCTTGATTATCTCGGGATTACCGACAAAGTAAAAATCGTTGACTTTGATCTTCTGGAGTATTCAAATATGTTTGAAATCATAAAGGAGCTAAAACCCCATGAGTTCTATAACCTAGCTGCACAAAGTTTCGTGAAGACTTCATTTGCGCAACCTCTCACTACATCGGACATTGATGGGATTGGCGTGCTCAGGATTCTGGACATATTGAAACTTATAAGTCCCGAGACAAGATTCTACCAAGCTTCAACTAGTGAAATGTTTGGCAAGGTGCAGGAAGTTCCACAGAAAGAGTCTACTCCATTCTATCCCAGGAGCCCCTATGCAGTAGCCAAATTGTTTGCTCACTGGATGTGCACAAACTATCGTGAGAGTTATGGCATGTTTTGCAGTTCTGGTATCCTGTTTAACCATGAGTCTCCCCTTCGTGGTACTGAGTTTGTAACACGCAAGATTACGCTCAAAGTTGCTGCTATTCATAAAGGCGACCAGACTCCTCTAGAAATTGGTAATATGGATTCAAAACGTGACTGGGGGTACGCCGCAGAGTACGTAGAAGGTATGTATCAGATGTTGCAGCAAGAGAAACCCGATACCTATGTATTGGCAACAGGTGAAACTCACACAGTGCGAGAATTTATTGAGCATGCTTTCCAGGTAGTTGACATGGAATTAGCTTGGGAAGGGGAAGGTGCACAAGAGGTGGGCCGAGACAAAAAAACAGGCAGATTGCTGGTGAAGATTAACCCGGAGTTTTATAGACCGGCAGAAGTTGAGCTGCTGATCGGCGATGCATCAAAAGCTAGGGCAGAATTGGGCTGGGAGGCAAAGATGAAGTTTGTTGAGCTGGTAGAATTAATGACCAAATCTGAATTTGATGCTGAAAAGTCCTAGCCAGATTGACTTAACCAGCTGAATTGAAGTAGAATCTGCATAATGAGTTTGGTCCGGGATTTTACAAAAACAAGCGTGTATCGCTACCTAGTGGTCGGGTTTTCAAGCTTTGGCGTTGAGTTCATCGTTTTCTCGCTTTTCCTCTATCTGTTAAAGTCTGAGGCAATCATTGCAAATGCAGCCTCTATTCTGGTGGCATTTGTTTTTAACTTTACCTTGTCAAATTTCTGGACGTTTAAAGCCGGCAAGGGAAACACAAGAAAGAAGATCACACGTTACACTACATTGATAATAGTTAACTACATTCTCAACAATTCTATATTTTATATGCTGAACACTGTTTTCTCTGTACACGCAGTAATAACCAAGTTTATAGTAACTGCTCTACAAGTTATTTGGAGTTATTTCATTTACCGCTCCTGGATTTTTAAATGAATACACCCTCTCTTGCAGCAAGGATTGAACTTGAAGATATTTACCCAGAAGTACCCAAGCAGCCTCCTGAGGGGGGGGGATGGGAAAATTGTAACTCATTACAAGGTGTTGTAGAGGGTCTTAAAGAACATTACGGTTTCCCCCACCCGGTAGCACTCGTCGCTATCCACTATTTCACGTGGCCACCAAGTGTAGACCTAGACGATTTTAATCTTGATGATCAAAATACCTGGGGAAAAGGAAAAGACCTCAATGTAGTGAAAGAACTACTGAACAGAATAGTTGCTGCAGTTGCGGTGGGGACGCTGCTACGTAAAAAGGGATATATAGTTCGCTATATTAACCCTACCGGGGATATGGAGTGGAAAGGCCAGCTGAACTCAAAGAGGATTGTAGACACTATCTTTGAAAAGCTTAGTGTGAAACTCAATAAATCACTCGAATTATCTCACGCTGGTAGTGCAGTATCAACTACATCCGAAGCCGAGGTAATCGTTGCAGGAGCTCAACGTGAGGCTACCGCCGCTGGGCAACGGCAAGAAGATACTAGCCCTGCTGTAATTATAACAGTCACATCTGGATACCACGCTTTGAGGGTCATGAACGAACTAAATCATCAAGCTGGAATTCCGACTGCGAAGGGGGAAGTGACTACTAGAGTTTTAGGTATAGATATGCGTTCAGGGGAAGAGAAAGATTGTCCATTCCTTCAAGGTGCAAAACTAGACGCAGACCTCATCGATCTATTGAAACGGACAGCCATAGACCCAGCACTTGAAGCATCCCAGCACAAAAGAGAGAGAACTTTAAGAAAAGTGCCGGGGAAATTTATGGATGCCATAGCCAGTATTACTCGAGCTAGTGGTGATAATCTCAAATGGCTCAGTGAAGTCCTGGGTAAATTAACTGACCAACAACATGTTCGAGGTAGCAAAAAAGAAAAGGGTGATTATGAGTCATAGAGTAATGAACCTTAATCAAGCAAAACAGTAATGCAACCTTCAGAAAAAAAACAAGTATTTATCGTCATGCCTGCACTCAATGAGGCAAAGGTAATAGGCGGAGTAATAGAAGAGCTCGTTGCACAAGGTTTTTCAAACATCATCGTCATAAATGATGGTAGCTTTGATAACACAGGGGAGGTTATAGACTCGATGAATGTGCTGGCAATGCACCATGCCATAAATAGAGGTAAGGGGGCTGCCACTCAAACCGGTTTGGATGCCGCAAAGTTATTGAATGCAAATTACGTGGTCACCATTGACGCAGACGGTCAGCATAACCCTGCAGACATAGAAAGGCTTGTGGAGCCATTGCTTTTTGGGAAATGCGACGTTGTCCTCGGCAGCAGATTTCTACACAAGCAGAGCATTCCACCATTGCGGAAAGTAGTAAACACGTTTGGTAACTTAATAACTTTTTTCCTCTACGGCATATATGTGAGTGATAGCCAGTCGGGAATGCGAGCATATAACAGGAAAGCTTTGGAAAAGATAAAAACTTCCTTTGACCGCTATGAATTTGAATCGGAGGTACTTTCGCAAATCAAAATTCACGGTCTGAGTTACATAGAAATACCAATTGAGGTTCGTTACAACAAACATTCGCTAGACAAATATAAAGGGCTTAAAGTTGAAAGACAATCTGCACTTAACGGATTCAGGATGATATTTCGAATGATTATCAGAAACATCACGACATGAGCCACGACCTACTGACATATCAGGTAATTATTTTGCTTATTGCTGGCTTATTTATTTGCAGGAAGCTAGTTTTACTGCTCAAAAACAAAACTACTGGTCGCGAATTTTTGGTGACAGCTTTGATCTGGCTGACTTTTGCCATACTGAGCTTGTTCCCAAATCTCGTTACTTTTTTTGGCAAGGCTCTGGGATTTGAGCTGGGCATAAACGCTCTGCTGGTGATTACAACCATAACCCTCTTCTACTTCGTATTAAAGATGCATATCAGATTGGACAGGACCGAGCAAAGTATCACGAAATTGATCCGCAGCCAGGCAATCGACCAAATAAAATCCAAACTGAGCAAGCAATCTAGCTAGCAGCCCTATGCTGCGGGCTTTCTTGCAACTATCATGTGGTTCAAACCCCACTGAGTCCAGAAAGTCTTTCTATATATGTCTTCAAAACCTGCGTTTCTTAACCTCTCCTTAGTCTCCTGATCTCGGACAAAGTACGCCTCCTCTTCCTCCATCCCTCGCTCTGTGTCCATGTCATGATTGGTTCCAAATATTTTGTCATAGACAAACACCACTTTATGCATGAGCACCTCGGCCATAGGATTCCCCATTGTAATAATTATCTTCCCACCAGGCTTGAGAGCTCTAAGAGCCTCCTGCAATTCAGCATCTCGCAACTTTCTTGGTATATGGTTGAAGTTGGCAATCATTGTAACGGTATCATACTCACTATCACCCACTGGAAAATCTGGGGGAGTAAACATATGTGACTCATCCAGACCATCATATTTGAAAACATCAATTCCTTTGCCATTGTTATCACAGAAGTTCTTCAAGAAATAATTTTCTCTGCCACAGCCCACATCCAAACATTTTCCCTCTACCTCCCTGGCCACATA
>CAZGHV010000005.1:0-17087 GCA_964525705.1 uncultured Candidatus Saccharibacteria bacterium
GTAGCTACTCATCGATATGCTGAGAGTTGTTGGGTAATCATATCCGGAAGTGTCTATGATGTTACTGAGTATGTTGGACTGCATCCCGGGGGAACTGAGATTTTGCGTGGATGTGGGCAAGATGCAACTGGTTTATTTAACGGCACCGATGATAATAGTAGAATGCACTCCAACACAGCAAAGTCCATTTTGAGGAATTACTATTTGGGCGAGTTAGAAGCAAATTGAACCCCACAAGCCTTATTGTTTATTATCTAGGCGTAGTTTTACATCCTGCAATACGTTCATGAAAGCAATGAATGCTTCATATGGAGACGAATATGGACTGAAATACTTGTGTACATCACCATCTGCAAACCACTTTGTGCACATATAATAGAAATGATCCGAAGTTTGTAGCCGCCTCCAATCCTCAATTAATTTTTGATTCTTTGTGCGCATCACTGCTTTCTCCAGGGCGTAAAGTTTACCCAGTGCATCATACTGCATGTCATTTGACCTCCACGCCGATAGGTCACGCTCAATATCTGCCCAAGAAACAAAATGAGGTATGTCCAGCTCTGCCACGGGCTGATATCTCTGAATTGCCTCTGTAGGAGTAACAAAGTCATTATCTGGATGCTTCAATATCTCAGATGGCAAATGTCGCAAGAAAGAGAATATGCCCGTGTCCTCCCACTGATGCTCCCCAAAAGTCTCATAATCCATAAACAAATTAACTACGTTACCATTACCATTGATAGCAGACACCCAGTGTGCAAACTTATCAGCTGTAAGCGGACGTTCACCCCAATCTGGAGATGAAAATCGAAAAGCAATATCGTCTGATAGACGGTAGTTCTTCAATAACAAAGATACATTCTGCATCTGTGGTGGGTGGTAAACGTAGTTTGGGCTACGCCAGCCCATGATATGGTCTGCGCCCTCTGCCAAAACACCGATATAACCCATATTTGCCACCTCATTTGCTAGTTCATTATTGTAAATAAGCTCAGTATTTCTAAAAACTCTTGGTTTATAGCCAAAAACTTGCTGAATCTTTTTTGTTTGTTGTCTCACTTGGCGTCTGAACTCTGGAACTGAGTACAAAAAGGCCAAAGAGTGATAATAAGTTTCGGCGACAATCTCTACACGTCCTGTATCCACAAGCTTCTTGAAGCTATCCAATACATCTGGCCGCTCCGTTTCCAATTGCTCAAGCAGCACACCTGTAATTGAGAAGCTCACGCGGAATTCTGGGAAATCGGTAAGTAGTTCCAACAGCAAACGATTTGTAGGCAAATAGCACTTATCTGCGACCTTGTTTAGTATTTGCTTATTATTCAGATTATTTAGCTCAGCGTTGAAATAGTGCTGATCTCGCCCCACATCAAAGATCTTGTACTTTTTTATTCTATAGGGCTGATGTACATGAAAGTAAAAACAAATAGAGGCCATAATTTAAGTTAGAGATCTCACTTTTTGCTTTGCTGCGATTACATTATTATAAACCTGAATGCATTTATCTGCTGCTTTACGCCAAGTAGAGCGAAGAGCATCTTGCTTACCATTGGTTACAAGCACATTTCCCAGGCTCTCATTTTTGAGAATACTTACCATCTGATTAACCAACTCATCCACATCCCAAAAATCTACCTTGAGCGCATTTGGAACAACTTCAGCAACTCCAGATTGCTTGGAAATGATAACTGGAGTATTTTCCAGCAATGCCTCCAATGCAACCAAGCCAAAAGGCTCTGAAATAGAGGGCATGACAAATAAGTCAGCAGCTTGATAAGCCCTCTCCCTCTCGCCACCTCGTAAAAAGCCTGTAAACACAATCTTATCTGAACATCCCAACCGAGCAGAAAGCTCTATCAAATACTTCTCCATATCTCCAGCCCCTACCATCAAGAAGATCGCATTTGGGACGTATTCCAGTACTCTATGAGCGGCGTAAATGAATGTGTCTGCTCCTTTCTGGATAGTAAACCTTCCTAAAAACAACACCAGCTTATGTCCAGCTTTTCTTAAAGCTTCAAGCCCATCTAGCACATTGGGCTCCGGAGTCATTTGCAATTCTGAACTAGCGGCATTGCCGTAATCAATTCCATTATGTACAACTTCTATTTTTGAGGCTGCAATGCCGTAATAATCCATGACAACTGACTTGGTGTATGCAGAAACGGTGAGAATCTTGTCAGCTTCTGCAAAAGCCTCTTTCTCTATTTCAAACACGAAATCATTTACACCATGGCCACCCGTGCGATCTACTTCAGTGGCGTGTACGTGAAGTACTAAAGGCTTCCCAGAAACCCGCTTAGCTACTATACCTGCACCAAAGGATAACCAGTCATGAGCATGAATCACATCAAATTCTGTTTCCAGTGCTATTTGTTCTGCCAAGAGAGCGTAACGCTGTACCTCAGAATACAAACCAGTACCGTAAATATGGTTCTGCTTGCCTATTAACTTGGAAGCATATTCCTGTGGAGTAATATACGCAGTTAGTAGTGTATCTACATGGCGGAATTTAAGGTTAACACCAGTTACTTTATCAGCAAACTTGACATCCATACCTAAATCCGGCATTGGAATTGATTGTGGCAAAACGAAAGTAAGCTCCACTTGTGCAGTTTCCAACAAGGCTTTTGCTAGTCCGTAGCAAGCTACCCCCAACCCACCACTGTTATGTGGCGGGAATTCCCAACCAAACATTAGAACCTTATGCACCATACTAGCGTTCCTATATTAAGGTAAAATGGACACAACGAGCCCTCATGTTAGTCTAGAAATATCCGCATGTAATGTCAAGAAAATTCTTACAATATACTTGCAACCCTGGGTTTAGTCTCTAGTTTTAATGATTGGCGAATATATTGTAACGCCCCGATTAGCCCGGATGCATCGCCCAAGGATGAAAGTAGAATTTGTGGTAAATGCGGATACGATCTGGAAATCTTCGCTACATTGGAACGAATTTCGTCCAAGTGAATTAAACCACTTCTGGTTACTCCCCCTCCCAAAATTACAATCTCTGGAGACCAATGAACGATTGAATTATAAATCCCAATCGCAACATAAGAATTTAAGCGCCGTGCCATATTAATGTCGTTTGATAATTGTCCTACATTTTTTGCGTTTAATCCCAAAGATTTCCCAGAAATTAGCGATTCTAGTTCTCGGGGTTTACCCACACCATCTTCTCCAGGAACAACCAGCAGTTGGTGTCCGGGTTCAAAGCCCAAGTGTGTGATCTCTAGCTGACCATTCACTACCTTGGCACCTCCTACGCCAGTACCTATCGATATATATGCCACGATCTTGTAGTCTTTTCCGGCTCCCACTTTTGCTTCACCTAGTGCAGCCAAGGCGACATCATTTTGTGTTCTTACAGAGCAGCCCAATATTTTGGAAATATCCTGTGAGGGAAACCGGCCCGTCCAATCTGGCAAATTGGCAGAGGTAAATATTTGTGATCTATCTGGGGATAACGTTGCAGCAATCCCACCAGCACAAAAATCGGGAGTCTTGTTCCCCAGCAATCTGTTGCCGAGCTTAGCCAGAGTTTGGATACCTGGGGCATAGCCTGGAGGTGTGGGAACAACTTCATAGCGCATTACAGATTGGAAGTCTTGTGATACTCCCACTCGCATATTGGTGCCCCCGATATCAAACACTAGGTACATTGTCTATATACTACATGTTTTTGCTTAACCTATCCAGTAATTAATTATTGACTATGGAGGTCCGGCGATATATGCTGTTATGGAATGCTGCAGATACTAAACACGCTACGTACATCATTTTACCTTCTATTGGTTGTAGGAATTATAGGCGTCGCCTTTGCTACCACATTAACTTTATCACCAGTCACACCAAGTGATGTTGCCGGGGAAAGTACTGCTGACTCAAAAGTGCTTTCAAATTATTTCCCCATTCTATTGCAAGACACATCTACCCCAAACCCTAGAGGGTTTGCGCAGCTGCTGGAGACGGGACTTGGGAATTACCTCTACGCAGTTAACCTTGCAAGCAGCAGCAATGCAAATGAAGTTGAGTTTGGAGATTTAGTGGTCATCAATAAAAACGCTTCCACAATCAAAGCGCAATTCGCATTGAGTGTGCCTACAGAAATCGCTGCTAGCGTCTTTGTAACTATAAGTGACGGCAATGAGCAGCGGGTACTAAGTTCCCCATCTAGTGAAAACCACGGTGTCATGTTTGAGATCGGTCCTAATTCTCAAAGTAACTTTACTCTGAGGGTAAGCACTCTCCAACCGCTAATGAACGAATCAAAGCTAAATCTGCAAATAAAAGATATGCAGGTTTAGTATTTTTTACTCCACACGTAAAGCAGCAAGGAAAACATCCTTTGGCATTTCCACTTTTCCGATAGAACGCATTTTTTTCTTTCCCTTTTTTTGCTTTTCCAGGAGCTTACGTTTGCGTGTCTCATCTCCACCATAAAGTTTGGCAGTCACATCCTTGCGGTAGGCTTTAATATCGCTCCTGGCCAAAACATTACCAGCAATAGTAGCTTGAATCGGGATTACAAATTGTTGCCTAGGTATTATTTCTGCCAGTTTCTCAACTAGTGTTCGTCCTCTACGCACAGCTGCATTACGATGAACTAGAAATGACAAAGCCTCTGCTTCTATATGATTAATTAGGACTGTTACTTTCACAATATCAGCCTCACGATATTCTAGAAAAGAATAGTCCATGGAAGCATAGCCGTGACTGTATGATTTGAGGTAATCAAAAAAATTAACCATAATTTCCAGGGTAGGTAACTCATAGACAATTACGGCATGCTGGCGACCTCCTACACCAGCCAAAAACTGCATTGATTTATATACTCCTCGCCTTTGCTGGCAAAGCTCCATAACAGGCCCCACATACTCTTCCGGAGTAAAAATCTCTACTTTTACCCAGGGCTCTAGTACTTGTGCTATGAGAGTAGGGTCTGGGAAATCTGCTGCTGTGCGTACATGTAAATACTTATCATCACCCAAATGAGCGGCATTAAAATTCTTTAGCTTACTGTAGTCTGAAGTAGTAGGAAGGACACGAAACTCAACGGTAGGGGATGTACTAATTAGGTCAATATTAAATTCTCTCTCCAGACGTTCTTGAACGATTTCCAGGTGCAGCAGCCCCAAAAATCCACACACAAACCCAGTCCCCAATGCCTGAGAATGCTCACGCTGATAGGTGAGGGCGGCATCGTTCAATGATAGCTTCTCCAATGCCTCTTGAAAAGCAGAAAAGTCACCTGCATCTACGGGATATAGGCTAGCAAATACCATCGGCTTTGCTGGCTGGTAGCCAGGAAGTGGTATCACTTGGCTGTGGCTTCCATTTGCTTGCCAAGAAGTTACAGTGTCACCCACATGTATCATGCGAATATCCTTAAGACCAGTTGCAATATAGGCAACCTCACCAGGTTGGATGCTCGGCTGAGGCTGCAGTGCAGGACGAAGGTACCCGACTTCAACAGGCAAACACTCTACCTCTGTGCCCAAAAAGTAAAGCTTCTCTCTGGCTGCGATCTCGCCAGATTCTAGCTTTACCAAGGCAACTACGCCCTTGTACTCATGGAAGAAAGAGTCAAAGATCAATGCCCGCACTTCTTCACTTCCATCTGCACTTGGTGGGGGAATTCGCTCAACTATTGCCTCCAATATCTCTTTTGCACCAGCACCAGTTTTACCAGAAGCCAAAATTATTTCCTCTTTTGTGAATCCAAAGATCTCAATCATTTCCGACAGTGTAGCTTGTGGATCGGCAATTTCCATGTCAATCTTATTTATCACCGGTATGATCGTGAGACCTTGGTCTATTGCTTTATAATAATTTGAAAGTGTTTGTGCTTGCACACCTTGGGTAGCATCAACCAACAATAAGGCTCCTTCTGCGGCTGCAACCGAGCGAGATACTTCATATGAAAAATCTACGTGGCCTGGGGTATCTATTAAGTTGAGGATATACTTCTCACCGGTACTAGAAATATACTCCATACGTGCTGTTTGTAGCTTGATGGTAATACCGCGTTCTTGTTCCAGCTCCAATGTATCCATTACTCGATCACGCATCTCTCTAGCAGCAAGAGTACCAGTTAGCTCCAGTAGCCTGTCTGCAAGTGTGGACTTGCCATGGTCAATGTGAGCAATAATACAGAAGTTGCGAATATTTGAAGTGTTTTGCATCATCGGATTATAACCAAACTAAAGGCATTTGTGCTATGAATTGTTAATAAATAGCTTGCGGAAAAACCTTACTTTTTTAAGGAAAGTTGATTCATTCGCGATTCTTAAGCATCCCCCACAATTCAACCAGAAGATCTTAATAATTGATACCAACAGAATTAACCACTTCTGGAGGTAAATATTTTTTGAACCAAGTTCGCTGCCGTTTTGCGTACTGCCAGTGCGAATTTTTGACTCTACTTTTGCACTCTGCAATATCATATTCGCCATTCAAATGTGCCAAAACCTCACGGTATCCCATCCCCTGTAAAGTAGGGGTCGAGGGAGAATAACCCATCTGAAGCAGATTCTTCACCTCGTCAATTATGCCCAAATCAAACATTTCCTCAACCCTGCACTCTATCTGGTGGCGTAAATCTACATCCGGCAAATCTATATAGTGGATCGTGAATTCATAGGGTGCTTGCAACTCTGTGTAATTTGGCAAGTCGCTTCTTGTAGTTCTCTCGAGTGCACGCACTAGTCTCCGGGGGTTCTGGCGGTCACTAGCGTTCATTTGCTGCCACAGATCTGGAGAAATCAGCTTCAATTGCTCCTGTAACTCGGATAAAGATAAAGCCGTCAAACGCTTTCGAAGATCTGGATCCAACAGTTGCTCATCACCTGGATATTTTTGTGGGTAAAGCGCAACCTGAGCATAGAGACCGCTTCCCCCCACCAAAATCGGTCGTTTCCTGCGAGCAATTATGTTTGCACAGCAATCATAAACCAAGTTGCGAAAGGTGAATGCCGAATAGCTTGTAGCGGGGTCCAAAAAACTAATTAAATGTAAAGGTACTTCATCAAGCAGATAAACAGGGAAAAGCGCATTTGACAATTTCTCATCACCGCTATATTCAACTTTGCCTTTATTTGTACCTATGTCCAGGTTGCGATATATTTGCCGTGAATCCAAGTTTACAAGTTCACCAGATATTTCTCCTGCCATTTCCACTGCTGCAGCACTCTTGCCGCTAGCTGTAGGTCCCAATATCACGTGAACATTTTCCATAGTTCTGTTTACCATATCCGCTATAATGTGACAATGCCTATTCGATCGGGATACACAACTGCAATTATTTTCCGCACGTTCTCAGCTGGAGAGAGTGACAAAGTGGTTCATGCGCTCAATGAGTCGGGAGAAAAAGTAGTTGCTTTTGCCAAGAAAGTGCAATCACCCCACAGTCGTAAAGTCCACGCAATTGATTTACTTAATTTAGTACGGATGCAGCTCTCGGAGGGCAAAGACATGCAATTGATAACCGAAATTCAGTTGGTAGATAGCTTCTCTTGGATTAAATCTAGTTACGAATTATTGCTTTTGGGGCAGTGTTTGTGCGAAGTTGTACAGATCTTTGCTGTGGAAGGCCAAGAGGAGCCAGGGTATTACCGTAACTTTTTTGCATTACTGTCCACAATGAAGTTAACAACACCTTCATTGGCACTTTCTGCTTTTATTTTAAGACTATTATACATATCTGGGCAGTTGCCAGAGCTAGGAAAAGATTCGATTTCTGGGAAGGAGCTAGAAATAGAATCTGCTAGAGCCTTGGTCGATAGACCTGGGTTTACCAATGAGCAAGTATCTGGTGAGGTATTACCTGCTAGAGTATTGAAAACACAAAAGTTCATGCTGCAGCATAACTTTGCTACAATAGATAGGATAGACATGAAAAGCAATGACCAGCTGCGACTACTTTTGACAGTCGTGGGTTGGCTGCAAGCGATTTCGCAGAAAGAATTACTAACTATTCCACAATTTATTAGTTTTGTCTCAGCTTGAACATCATAATCTCTGGCTGGCCTGCAGCAGGCAGCAGCACACTCTCGCTACTTTTGGCCAAACTGCTTCAGTACAAATACTTGAGCGGTGGGGGCATTATGAAGTCTCTTGCTATTGTAGCAGTGGGAACAGATAGTGGGAATGAGTATCTAGAGTTCGAAAACAAATATGGCAAATACTTTGATCAAATTTGGGAAAACTACGCTATCTGGAAAGTTTCTCATACAGATTGTCTGCTGATTGACAGTAAAATGCTAGGGTTTTTTATTGACAAAGAAGATCTGTTTGAAATTATGCTGGTTGCTTCCACAGATATCCGCCAACAAAGAGCTTTACAAGATGGAAGAGATACAGTAGCCAAAACAATACACCTGCGAGACGCTCAATTACAACAACGCTGGAAAGTAAGTAAAGGCATTGATCTTTTTGATCCAGGTCAAATAAAACAAAGCTACGATTTAATACTAGATAATAGTGTGCTTTCAATAGAGCAGGAACTAGAAACAGTACTCAGCTACTTAGAGGAAGATTACAGGTTCCCGGAATCAGATTTATCTGATTTAAAAAATGCGATCCCGGAGATTGTCTCAGATTATACTATGAGAGAAGCTTCCGGAATCCTGGCAGACATAGAAAAAAATCACCAGCTCATAGGTTATGACATTGTACTTCAGGAGTGGAAGCACCAGTTCCCGAGAGAATTCCAGCTACTACCACCAGAAATGCAGAGCTGGCTAGAAAAAATATAGAGCTGGCAAAAGATCACGGGGAGGCTGCTATGGAAAAAAGTAGTAGTTAGTTATCTCCAAATATGATAAAATTAATAAAGCGAGCAGAGAGAGTGAAAGTCTGCGAATAACTTGGCCGGTGAAAAAATACCTAGCAGAGAAATAGCTTTTGCTATAAGACGGGTGGAACCGCATTCAGTTCTAAGCTAACTGGAAGCCCTGGCGCAGTGTCACATGTAGGTGACTTTGCGCTGGGGCTTTTTTACTGTTTTTAAAAATAGGCGTAGAATTGAAGCCACTTGCAATTGTAATATGATGCAATCATTCTTATTTTTATGATATTAATAGATCTAGGTTTTATTTTTTATTTCGCATAATAAATGGCAAACGAACTTGCAACTTTGGAAAAAGTCTCCGCCTGGGCAAAAAGGCGTGGTTTTGTATATCCTACTTGCGAAATATATGGTGGTATGGCAAATGTGTATGATTTTGGGCCATACGGCACACAGCTGAAGGAAAATGTGCGTCAGCTTTGGCTTCAGAAATTTTCTCAAGAACGGGAAGACGTGTTCATAATAGATAGCAGTATTTTACTGCCTGCTGCAGTTTGGGAAGCTAGTGGGCATACTCAGAGTTTTGCAGATGTAATGGTAGAGGACAAGGTAAGCCACAAACGTTATAGAGCAGATCACTTGGTAGAGGAGAGGCTAGAGAAACTGCCACCACAGGAGCTTCACTCTTTACTAAGTGCAAATTCTGACCTTCCGGCTGCAAAACTGGATGGTCTAAATAGGGGAAAAGTAGATGGCATGTCTCCAGAAGAATTGGGAAAAATTATACAAGATCTTGGTTTGAAAAGCCCAGATGGTAATGAGCTCACTACTCCTAAGCATTTCAATCAGCTTTTTGAGACTGAGGTGGGAATTATTGCTGGTGATAAAAAGAGAACCTACTTGCGAGGAGAAATTGCTCAGGGTTTATTCATGAATTTTAAAAATATCCTAGACAGTATGCATCCACAATTACCATTTGGGATAGGACAGGCAGGAAAAGCTTTCCGCAACGAGATTACTCAAGGCAAGTTTACATATCGTACGCTAGAATTTGATTTAATGGAGTTTGAGTATTTTTTTGACTCAGAAGTTCAATCCTCACAAGAATTGTTTGAATATTGGAAGCAGCATATGTATCAATTTGCTTTACAGGTTGGGTTAAAGCCTGCGCATTTGCGCTGGAGAGCACATGAAGATTTTGAGCGATCTCATTACTCAACACGCACTGAAGATCTAGAATATGAATTTACATGGGGGTTCAAAGAAATGTTTGGACTGGCATATCGCACAGACTATGATTTGAGTAATCACCAGCAGCACAGTGGAAAAGATCTGCGTTTTGTATCACCCACAGGCCAGAAGATTGCACCACACGTTATAGAACCCACTTTTGGTTTATCGCGGTTACTAGCCATAATAATGTTTGAAGCTTATACTGAAGAGCAGTTGTCAGATGGCAAACTACGCACTGTGCTTAAGTTCACCCCAGAAATAGCACCCGTACAAGTAGCGGTTTTCCCTTTGCAGAAAGATGAGAAGCTAGTTGAAGCTGCAAAGACACTGTATAACGAGCTAAAGCCCGAATGGAGGGCTGAATTTGACAATGCAGGCAATATCGGGAAAATGTATCGCCGGCAAGACGAGATAGGTACACCATGGTGTTTAACTGTGGATTATCAAACTTTGGAGGATGAAACAGTAACTGTACGGCAAAGGGATACAATGGAGCAACAACGAATCCATGTCAAGGCTGTGTCAGAATGGCTACAAAATAATTTAGCGTCATAGTTCAGAGCAATGAAACTTTCACTGGGAATTGTGGGACTTCCAAATGTAGGTAAATCCACATTATTCAATGCTCTCACTGCAAACAGTGTGCCTGCAGAGAATTATCCTTTTTGTACAATTGACCCCAATGTGGGCATCGTGCCTGTGATAGACCCACGTCTAGACAGCCTGGCTGAACTTGTAAAGCCAAAGAAGGTCACCCCGGCAGTAGTTGAATTTTGGGATATAGCTGGGCTTGTGAAGGGAGCTGCAGGGGGAGCCGGTTTGGGGAATAAGTTCCTCGCAAATATTCGCAGCGTCTCGGCTATAGTCCATTTGGTACGTGCATTCGAAAATAAAAACATTACTCATGTAGAAGAAAGAATAGATCCAAAGCGCGATATCGAAATTATAAATGCTGAGTTAATTTTGAAAGATCTGGATACAGTTAACTTAAAACTCCAACAGCTTGAAGGTCGAGCAAGAGCAGATCGAAGCCTAATATTCAGCTATGAACAGATATTGGGTTTATCCAAGCATTTGGACTCTGGCAAACTGGCGAGTGATTACAAGCTACCTACGGATGAAAGCGTAGCCGAGTTGGTAAATTCTATGTTTTTACTCACAAACAAACCTGTGCTGTATGTAATTAATTGTCCAGATAGTATTGCAAATGATGCCATTGATTTGGTGAGAAATGCAGTTGAGCCCTCTGCGCAAATAATGACTATGGATGTTAAACTAGAAAGCGAAATCGCTGCTTTGCCAGCTTCTGAGCAAAAGCTTTATTTGTCGGAGCTGGGGATAGTTGAGCCTTCGTTGGCACGTCTCACCAGGGAAGTATATAATCTGCTCGGTCTGATCTCTTTTTTTACAGCTGGAGAGCAAGAAGTACGTGCCTGGACAATTACCAATGGGATGAAGGCACCTCAGGCAGCAGGCACAATTCATACGGATTTTGAGCGCAAATTTATCACCGCAGATATTGTAAAATTTGAAGACTTTATTTTGGCTGGAGGCTGGAATGAAGCAAAAGAGCAGGGCAAAGTAAAGCTAGGAGGCAAAGACTACACCATGTGTGATGGTGACGTGGTGCTATTTCGACACAATGCATAATCCTGTATGATATGGTGCTCAAGCTGAACAATATGCAAAAACTATCAGCAGATTTAAAATTTCCACAAGGTTTCCTCTGGGGTGCTGCTACCTCTGCTCACCAAGTAGAAGGTAATAATCATAATGACTGGTCAGAATGGGAGCACACCAATGCTCAAAGACTCGCAGCTCAATCTGCAGAGCGTTTTGCAGGCTGGATGCCAAGTTGGGAAGGAATTTCATCGCAAGCCAATTCAGCCTCAAATTATATTTCTGGAAACGCTGCCGACCACTATAATAATTACGTTCATGATCTGGATTTACTTAAACTGATAGGCTTAAATTCGTATCGATTCTCAATTGAGTGGTCTCGCATTGAGCCAGAATTTGGTAAATTTGACTTTCAAGAGATAGCACATTATCAAAAAATAATTGACGCCTGTCATAGCCGTAATATTCTGCCTTTAGTTACTCTTTGGCACTGGACTATTCCCACATGGTTCCGCAATATAGGTGGTTGGCGCAATAGCGATGGGGCGAGATATTTCGCGGATTACGTGAGTAAACTGGTAGCCAGTCTTAAAGGGGTAAACATGTGGATCACACTAAATGAACCACATATTTATGCTAGCCAGGCATTCTTGATTGGGGATTGGCCTCCGCAGCAAAGAAGTCAACGTGGCTACCTTCAGGTGTTACTCAATTTGATAACTGCACACAGACTAGCTTATGAGACTATTCACCAAATTCATCCTGGATCACAAGTAAGTATTGCAGATAACCATGCATTCTTCGACCCACTACCTGCAAATTTCGTCAATAAAATCGCTGCCCAGGTAGGTAGGTGGTGGTATAACCATTTTTTTCTGTCTAGAATAACTAAGCATCTAGATTTCATTGGCCTCAATTACTATTTCCGTCGCCAAATCAATCTTACACCCTTCATGAGCCGCCCCACACATAGCTACCCAACTTCAGACATGGGCTGGGAACTCTACCCGCAAGGGCTAGAGATGGTTCTACTTGACCTGCAAAAGTATAAAAAACCTATTTACATCACTGAACACGGGTTGGCAGACGCAAATGATAGCTTGCGAGCTTGGTATATAGCAGAATCGCTCAAAGCTGTGGGTTCAGCCATACATAAGGGAAGCAATGTGCGTGGTTATTTCCATTGGTCATTGATTGACAATTTCGAATGGGATAAAGGCTTTTGGCCTAGGTTTGGGCTGATAGAAGTTGATTACAGTAGTCAGAAACGCACTATTCGACCTAGTGCCAATATTTTCTCGGAAATCACTAGAACATCCGAACTAGGCGATTAGCACACTTGCTTTATCACTGCTAAAACTGCTATATTGATTTTGAGTTGATACAAACAAAAGAGAACCTGCTCTTTTGTTGTATATGATGCTTTTCGACTTTCCATACATTTACCTAGGAAAGATAAAAATGACTACTAGACAACAGCAACTACTACTAGCGATTATTGAAGAGTTTATTAATACTGCCGAAGCTGTAGGATCGGAATCTTTACGTGAAAGAAGGATATTGAACGTGAGCCCCGCTACAATTCGTAATGAAATGGCAGCACTTTGCAGAGGAGGCTATTTAATGCAACCACATTCTAGTGCAGGTAGAACCCCGACGCCTCTAGGTATGCGGTTTTTCATTAAGGAAATCTTGGAGAAACCACTTAACCTGAGTCAAGGGACTAAAGAAGAATATCGGCACTTACTATTCCACGCCAGATTTGATCCCATTTTGCTGGTACGCGAGGCATTATCTATCTTGGCTAGAGTTTCTGGTAATGCCACTGTGGCCCTGGTCAACGGACAAGTATTCTATTCTGGTCTTTCCGAAATGCTAGATATGCCGGAGTTTCACGAGCCGGAGAACTTACGGCCAATTTTGGGAATCCTTGAGGATTACTCAAAGCTCTCTCTTCTTTTTAATCAGCACAGAGAAGACAACGATGTTCACGTGCTACTAGGAGAGGAAACTGGTTTGGATGGTTTTACAAATTACGCCCTAATATTCTCTGAGTTGAGAATGCATGGCAGTGGCAAAGGCTACATTGCGGTTATAGGACCAAACAGGATGCATTATCAAAAGATCATTCCAGCCGTGAGGTACATTGCAGCCACCATTTCTCAAGCAGTAAGCTCCATAAATTAAAAAATATATTCACAAGATTATGTCAACAAAAAAGAAACAACCACAAGTTGCAGCAGAAAAAGCTACACAGGAAATAAAAGAGCTCAAATTGCAATTACAAAAGATGTCAGATGCCAGGTTGCAGGCCATGGCGGACCTGCAAAATTATCGCCGACGGATGGATGAAGAACGTACTAAATTTGGGTTAATGACAAATATGCAGCTGGTTCAGCAAATCCTAGAAATCGTTGACGATATCACACTAGGTCTTGCAGATGACACCATGAGCGTAGATAGAGCAAAAGAGCTTTTGAAAATCTTGCAGACCAAGCTGCTAGCAGCACTAAATATTGCAGGGGTAGAGCAAGTCACCATAAATACCGGTGACAAATTTGACCAGACAACTATGGAAGCCGTGTCTACTGCTCAAGTATCTGAAAAAGAGATGGATGGCCAAATACTCGCAATTATTAGTGGTGCTTTCCGCTATCGAGGTCAGACTGAATTACTTAAGCACGGTAAAGTAATCGTCGGCAAGTTTGCAGGTTCAAACAGTTGACAAGAAGTGCTTAGCAGTCATATACTGCGAGTGCTAAATAATAAATATTAATTTTTTTCTTATGGCAAAGGTTCTAGGTATTGATTTGGGAACTACAAATTCAGCAGTTGCTGTAATGGTGGGAGGCAAACCAGATGTGATTACAAACAAAGAAGGAGGGAGAACAACACCCTCTGTGATTGCAATTTCTGTAGATAACAAGGATGAAATTGCAGGTCTACCAGCAAAGAACCAGATGGTGATAAATCCCGAGCAAACTTTTTATTCTATAAAGAGGTTAATTGGTATGGAGTTTAGCGACCCTGCAATTAAGCAAGATTTGAAGAGCTTGCCATTTGCAACTAGAGCCAACAGCAAGGGTGGGATTGAGGTGAAATTTGGCGATAAGTGGCTTGCACCAGAGGCAGTCTCTGCAAAGGTACTTTCAAAGCTGAAAAGAGATGCAGAGGCATTTCTAGGAGAAACTGTTACAGATGCGGTGATAACCGTACCCGCATATTTCAATGATTCCCAGAGACAAGCGACAAAAAATGCCGGGAAGATCGCAGGCTTAAACGTACTGCGCATTATTAATGAACCAACTGCTGCAGCACTGGCATACGGCTTGGATAAGACAAATGAAGGAATTATTGCTATATATGACCTCGGAGGAGGCACTTTTGACATTTCAATTCTGGAGATAGGAGATGGCGTATTTGAAGTACGTTCTACAAACGGAGATACCCACTTGGGAGGTGACGATTTTGACCAAAAGATAATGGATTTCCTAACAGATGAGTTCAAGAAAGAGCAGGGGATTGATCTGCATGAGGACACAGCAGCGATGCAAAGACTTAAAGAAGCTGCGGAAAAAGCAAAAATTACATTATCTTCCTCAGAGTCTACAGAGATTAACTTACCATACATCACTGCTGATTCTAAAGGACCCAAGCACCTCAGGCTCACACTCACACGTGCCAAATTGGAGGATCTAATAGGCGATCTTGTGAAGAAGACAACTGGGCCAATCGAGAAGGCTCTTAAGGACGCTGGGGTATCAAAGTCAGAAATTAAGGATGTTGTGCTAGTGGGAGGGATGACTCGCATGCCACTAGTGTTGAAAACAGTTAAAGATTTCTTTGGCAAAGAGCCCCATCAAGGTGTAAACCCAGATGAAGTGGTAGCAGTCGGGGCAGCAATTCAAGGAGCTGTATTGGCTGGAGACTCAAGTGTGGAAGACATCACCTTACTGGACGTAACTCCATTATCACTCGGGATTGAAGTAAATTATGGACAGATGCATGTGTTAATCCCACGTAACACTACTATCCCTACCGAGAAATCAGAAGATCGGTTTACCACTGCTGCAGACAACCAAACGGCTGTCGATATCAAAGTTTACCAAGGTGAAAGACCAATGGCAGCAGATAATAAACTTCTTGGAACTTTCCGCCTGGATGGGATACCACCAGCGCCCAGAGGAGTTCCACAATTTGAAGTAGCGTTCAAGATAGATGCAAATGGCATATTGAATGTAGTAGCAAAAGATAAAGCAACAAACAAAGAGCAAAGCATTACTATCACGGCGTCTACTCAGTTGGATGAATCTGAAGTTGAACGCTTGGTCAAAGAGGCAGCAGATAACGCTGCAAAAGATAAACAGATTCAGGAAAGATCACAGCTACGCAATGAAGCCGATACTCTAATTTACCAAACTGAAAGACTGCTCAAAGATAGTGGGGATAAACTCCCACCAGATGTCAAATCTGATTTGGAGAAGGAAACCCAATCCCTTAAAGAGCTTAGCAGCAAGGACGATTTCGATCAAGAAGCTGTGCGCACAGCAATTACTTCGTTTGAAGAAAAATTGCAACAAGCTGGCGCAAAGCTTTACGAGCAAGCTGCTGCAGAACAATCAGAAGCACCAGCACAAGAAGGTGAAGTAATAGAGCCAGAAAAACAAGATTCGGATTCAAAAGACAAGTAGGCTGAGATTAATTCACGTATTAAAAAAGCCTCTTAGTGTAAAAAACAAAGAGGCTTTTTTGTAATTAAAGTTACCTACGCCTACCAAATATCTGTAGAAGTCGTACAAATAGATTAATGAAGTCTAAATAGAGCGTAAGTGCTGCACGTAAAGCCAGACTCGCAGGAAGTTCTTCTCCAGCTTCAGCACGTTGAGCGTAGCTTTTTATCATTTGGCTGTCTGTAGCAATCAACACCAAAAATATTCCGATCCCCACAAAAGTGAGCACCCAGTCAATTACTGAGTTACGTAGAAGCAGATTAACAAACACACCTAAGATGAGTCCAAATAACCCCATAATTGCTAAATTGCGCCAGCGGGATAAATCAGTTTTTGTAACTATGCCAAAGATTGCCATTAATGCAAATGTTCCAGCACTAACAAAGAATGCTACCATGACTGATCCTGTAGTATAAATAGACAGGAGCACTCCCAGAAAAAGCCCATTTATAACTGAATAAATTAGGAATAAAAAGCCACCCACCCACACGGAAATTCTATCTACAACTGCTGGCAAAAAAATAACGATTAAGAGCTCTACCAAAAATAGAACAGTAAAAAGCCAGCTATTGTTTACCATAAAGCCCCCCAATCTCCAGGATAGAAAATATGCAGATAGTGCTGTGGTTGCGAGCCCCACAACCATCCATAAATACACTTTTGTGACAAAGCTACCTACCGAAATAGAGCTTTTAACCTGAGTTTCCATT
>CAZGHV010000006.1:0-16408 GCA_964525705.1 uncultured Candidatus Saccharibacteria bacterium
CCTCTCATAGTAACTATTTTACCCCACTTATGGGTTAGTTATCTGGGCAAGACCCATGCCAAATACATCCATATTACAATTATGATCTGTAAAGAAACCCCTACAAGTCATACTTCTCCCCACGAGCCGGTATCTGAGCATCATGAACCAGATCTGCTGCTTGTAACTGCAACATTAAGCGCTGTGCTCTCTCTGGTTCTGCATGCACTAGAAACAACCGCTTGAGGTGACTACTGGCGTATCTGGTAAACCAACGCTGATAGTCACTTGTGTCACCATGTGCTGAGAATCCCTTGAGATGATGTATTTGGGCATTCACCTTAATCATTCTATCAAATATAGCTACTTCAGTTGCACCCTCTACAAGTTCCCTTCCCAGCGTTGCCTCTGCTTGATAACCTACAAAGCACACCGTGTTTCGCGGGTTTGGTAAACAGCCTGCCAGGTGCTCAACTATCCTCCCGCCATCTGCCATACCACTCCCTGCAATAATCACTTGCCCTCCTCGCCGAGAAATCTTCTGAGATTGTCGATAGTTGCGTACATAAGCTAGTCCAGGGAAATCGAATAGAGAATCTGGCCCATGATCAAGTGCGTGACTATAAACCTCAGTCACCTTTTGCGCCATCGGGCTATCAAGCCATACTGGCAAATTGTTACTCAAAACACCAGCCTGCTTGGCAAATTTAATATCATGTAGCAACTCCTGAGTCCGCTGCGCTGCAAAACACTGTATGTAAACACTTCCACCAGCATTAACTGTATCTGCAATTATCCCCATCAGCTCTGCAACAGATTCTGCTCTGGTGGGATGATGCTCACCGCCATACAAAGCTTCCATGATGATGTAATCTGCCGGCAAGCGATAATCTGCATCATAGCCTCCCAAAAGCTCATGATCATGCCTGCCGATGTCCCCCGAGAATACAATAGTTTTGTCCTCTATTTTTATCTCAATGCTCCCTGCCCCCAGAACATGTCCGACATGGCGAAATGTAACATCCACACCATCTGCAGGCGTAAAAGCTTCATCTTCGGCAATCTTATGGAACATAGTTATCGTTCTCTCTGCATCCTTCATGGTATATGCCATGCCGACCTGACTTGTATGCTTCCAAGGAAGCCCCTCTCGATAATTGCTTTCTTGAATTTTGGCAGAGTCCAAAAGCAAAATTGTGGCCAGCGGAATAGTATGCAGAGTACAGTAAATAGGTCCTGTAAAGCCCTCTTTTACCAGCTTGGGCAAAAGTCCACTATGGTCAATGTGTGTATGCGTGAGCAAAACAAAATCAATACTTGACGCAGAAAACCCGAATGACTCCAAGTTTAACTGCTCCACTCCAGGACCCTGAAACATTCCTGCATCCACAAGAAATCGGACATTATCCGTTTGGACCAAATAACAAGATCCGGTTACAGTTTGTGCGGCCCCCCAGAATTGAATTTGTATACCCATTTTGAAACTAAATAAAAAAATAAGACTCCTAGAGTGAAACTCAGCATCTCCTCTCAAACCACAAAATTTGAGATGTTACGACGCATTGAATACCAACAAAACAGCAACCCGCAAATTATGCTCATGACATCTTGATCCCTGGAAACTAGCCTCTTTACAGAGCAAGAGATACTGATCGCAGCACTATTGCGGTTCGGCCAAATCCACCGAGAGATACCCATCCAGCCTGCCAATATACTGTGGCGCAGTTTTAAACTTCACCAAGTACCAACGCATCGGCTGCTCTGCGCCCCTATCTAGCTCTACTACCCCCAACATAGATTCCTCACTACCACAGTTGGCAAAAAACTTGGGATATGAATCAGTTACCTCGGAAGATAACACATCTAGATACCTTTTGGAAACTACTTCTTGTGTTCTAGGATCAATTATTACCAAATTGAAAGCATTATCTGGCAGTTTTTTTTCTACCATAAACATGCCTTTATCCACCTGCGTACAGATTGCTGAATATTCAGCTTGAGGCACTTCTAGTGTATCCTCCTCTACCTCCGGATTACTGATGCCCGCCAAATCTACAAGTAAATAATCATCTTGCTGTAAGTCCCATATATAAAAGTAAGACTCTCCTTCTACATAAACCTGGACAAGATAAAAATCTGGAGAGTTTGTGGTGTGTACATTTACTAGCTGAGCACTCACCTCCAAATCTGATGCCAAAAATCGATGAACCAGCTTATTATTAAAACCCAAAAGCGAATAGCTCACTGGGAGGAGTTTTGTCGCATCATTTTCTACCATTACCAGACGCTGTTTTTCCAGCTGGGCTTCTACCACAGTGAGGCTAGTCTGAAACTCCTTGCGTAGTTCTTGGTTTGGATAGTCGTAGCGGTGCAGCCAACTGTTCCCCTCAGACCCCTGGGTAAAAACTAGACGAGTTCCATCCAGCCAGGCATATCCAGTTATTCCCCAGTTAGTAACAGAATAATTGGTGGCCTTTGTCCATTTCCCTGCAGCCAATTCGTAAATAAACAGATCAAAAACATCGGGCTTTTCTTGATTATCACTCCCCAAAACTGCTAGCAGCTTATTATCTGGGGACCAAGTAGGCAGCTTCCAGCGGTAATGATCGATATTCACAACAATCTCATCTTCTGTAACAGGGTCTATCACAGCCACAGTATCATCCGGTTTCACTCCCACCAATTTGAATCGAGCTGCTACTTCCGGATCTTGAAGTCCCACCAAATTTGGTAGTACATCAACTTGAGAACCAGAAGCCGTGCTTGAAATGATACCAGGAGCCTCACCATTTTTTGAAGTAGACAACATAGCAAGGAAACATAGCCCCAGCAAAGCAACTAGCACAACTGACACCACAAGCAACACCTTGATATTGATACCTGCAGGCATATTTCTTATTATAACTTCCCTCCAATAATGATATCCTCTTTACGAAGATTATCCAACTCTCCCAGAAATTATGTAGAGCTAGCGATGATCACCTCCCAAAGTGCTTGTACGGTAGCAGTCAGTTTTTGAATAAAGTCCGATTCACCAGTAAAACTAGGATCTATATATACTTGCGGATTAAGCCCAATCGCAGAGCAAGTATACCCTACCTGGGTATGGTATCTATGAGCAAATATTACTGCCGTGCCTTGTGACAATTCCTCTTGTAAGTAGAAGCATGCTGAGTAGTTATTATCTAATGATGGCTCCCACACAATGCTAGAAGGATCAAATCCCGCAGCAATAAGCTTTTCCGTCTCGTCGGAGGCTCCGCCAGCTATCAAAATTTGGGAGAACGTTTCTTGTTTGTACAGCTGAGCAGCAACATCAATGGCAGCTTGTAGAGATGACGCTTCCCCTGCCCCAAATGAGAAAGCCATCAATAATCCAGTCTCTCCTTCCTCCAACTGGGCTGGCTCTGTAACTAGCAACGATGAATAATTTGCTTCAAACATTAAGAACACCCCCATCGGGATGGCAACGCAAACTATTAAAGCTACAACTAGCATCGGTACTATACGCCTGGGAGAGAGATTCTTTTTCTTCCACAGACCTACTTGTGATTTCACTCTTCGTGGCAACATAGGCTGGAGCATTGTAGATTTCATTTTCCACAGAGTCAACTCTGCGCATTAGATAATTACCAAAAGAGAAAAACAAGACATCAGCGAAACAAACTCACAACCTTGGCAACAATACTTGCTGATGTAAGCCCATGAAGTTCCCATAGCTGCTCAGCAGTCTCGGCAGTATCTCCAAATGCATCATCCACCGCCACTTGTCCAAAACGACATTTTGACCCCTCTTGCGCCAAAATAGCAGCCACACTCCAGCCCAGCCCCCCAGCAACTTGATGCTCTTCGACAACGACCACCGCTCGCACTACCTCGGATAGTTCAAGCACCCTTTCCATATCTACCGGCTTTATAGTATGCATATTCACAACACTTGCATAAATTCCTTGTTGTTCCAGAACCTCTGCAGCGCGCATACACTGTGAAACCATGTACCCATAGGTTATCAATGCCACATCTGTACCTGCCCTCAATAGCTGAGATTTACCCACTTTTACGACAGCAGTGCTTTCTATTACTCCAGAGAAAGAGTTCAGTGCTGTGCTGGGACTCCGACCTAGGCGCAAGTAGACGGGTCCAGATATTTCGGCAGCAGCTACAGTCAACAGCTTGGCTTGCTCAAAATCTGCAGGCACAAGCACCGTCATATTTGGCAATGTCTGCATGATAGCAATATCTTCTAGTGCCTGAATCTGGATTCCGTCACTAGGGTGGCTGAATCCTGCATGACTACCTACTATTTTTACATTCGCATCCTGCATGCAAATTGATGTCCTTATTTGGTCCAAATTACGATATGGTTGAAAACTGGCAAAGCTACCTATAAAAGGAATATAGCCACTCAATGCCAAACCCGCAGCCACAGCGGCCATGTTCTGTTCGGCGATCCCCATCTGCAGAAATCGCTGGGGAAAACTACGGGAGAATTCTTCCATGCGTACGGATTCTGCCAGATCTGCGCTCAAAGCCAAAACCTTTGGGTTTTTCCCTAGTGCCATTAAGCCCTCACCAAATCCATCTCGAATATTTTTGGGTGCAAACTTTTTAGTCATGATCTCTTGCAGACGATATTTTTTCTAGACGACTTATAATTTCTGCTTCGGCAGCTTGCAATTCAGCATCTGATGGAACCTTCCCATGCCATTCCCACTTGTTCTCCATGAAGCTGATACCATACCCGGGTATGGTATTGGCAATAATAACTGCAGGTCTCGTTGACTGCATCTTTGCTTTTGCGAGAGCAAATCTCACTTGAGAGATATCGTTTCCATCTATCTCCATCACACACCAATTAAAAGCCCGCCACTTTTCCGCATATGGCTCTAGGGGCATCACGTTCTCAGTATTGTCGGAGAGCTGAATCTGATTACGATCCGCAATCACGCACAGATTTGCCAAATTATACTTTGCAGCACACATAGCCGATTCCCAAATTGACCCTTCATCACTCTCTCCATCTCCGATTACACAATAAGTCCGCCAGTGCTCCCCAGCAAGTCTAGCCGCCAGTGCCATGCCAACAGCAATCCCCAACCCCTGTCCTAGAGAGCCTCCTGTGGTCTCTAACCCAATTTCCAGATCACGAAATGTATGCCCTTTAAGCCGAGATCCAAACTTCCGCAAACTACTCAACTCAGATGCTGGGAAATAGCCCCGCTTTGCTAGTACAGCATAAAGTGCAGGAACCATGTGCGCTGCAGAAAGCACAAATCTGTCACGCTGAGGATCTGAAGGAGCTTCTGGAGAAACATGCATCTCCTCAAAGTATAGTGTAACAAGAACATCTGCAATACCCATTGCCCCGCCTGTATGGCCAGACCCAGCAGCATTCAACATCCGTAATAAATCGAGCCGGATCTCCATCGACAGTCTTTGTAAATCTGACCCCATAGCATAAGCTTAGGGCATACTGCAGAAATTCACAAGCAGCAGTAAATTACTGCTTGCGGAACACAGCAACTATCCAATCATGACTACGTGTGACAAACTCTATCTTTGCAGGCTCAAGGCCTACCCTGCTAGCTCTTTCGATCAATTCCTGTTGCGAGAAGTAATGATAGAACTTTTCAAAATTATGCCCAGATTCTACATCTACCTCTGTGCCCTCTCCTTCACCCCGGCGAACAATTAGATACAATATTCCCCCATGTACAAGGCCTTTTGCCAGCTTCTCGAATACAGGATCTAAGTCCTGAGCAGGTATGTGGTGCAGCACATCTCGAGACCAAATACCTTTGTATGTGTTTCCTGCCACTGGGAAATCTATGAGATCGGCGACATGGACATCAACACCTGGGTTCTCCAATTTTGTGTAATTAACGGCTCCCGGAGACTTATCAATTGCCACCACTGAGTATTTATTAGCCAAAAACACTGTGTCATGCCCAGTGCCGCATCCTATCTGTAGAACTCTCGCAGGAGGTTGTACCATGTTAATAAAGTCTTCTAACTGAGCCTTTGCAATCACATTTGTTACTCTTGAGCGTTTCTGCACATCCAGTATGCGCCTTATTTCGGCCTCATCAATATGTGGTGACAATACGAAAGCTTGCTCATCACCACTAAATACCGTTCTCTCTCTTGCTTGAACTTCAAGCTCAAAAGATTTAAGTAAATTCAGCACATCCTCTTTTGTCTCTGCATAATGCAGAACACTTAGCTCGTTGTCATCCAAAATCATAGTATTCTGGAAGGTCGCCACCAGTTCTTTCCAAAAGGCTCCTAGCAAAATTACAGGCTTGTGCTTGCCGTAATAAAGCTTGGCCAAAGCCCAAACCATCCCAAATTCAGAGATCGTACCAGTTCCTCCACGACAGACAACATAAACTTGGCCTTTTTCAATAAGCCCAAGCGTACGTATCATATAATTTGAGTAGCTGTGAGCCTCATCTGTAGTATTGGCAACATTTTTCCCCTCAAAGATGGAGGCCAATTTGGGTTCCCAGTATACAGCTACCGTATGACCGTTCACAGACTCCGCCCCATCGGTAGCCGCTTTCATCACCCCAGGTCCTCCCCCGTCAACAATGCCATAACCATTTTCTGCCAACAGTTTTGATGTTTCCCAGACTAGCTTATACTCTTCACTATCTTCCGCTATCGCAGAGTCCCCAAAAAATGTAACGAATCGGATTGCGTTTTGTGAATTCACCCCATTTGGCAAATCTCCTGGTTTTTGACGCTGGCGCATATCTACTATTTGTTTAGGCATATTTTTTATTCGTTCAAAAATTTTTTTAATTTAAGATAGTCTGCTTTGGGATCGGTACTTTTCTGTAAAAAAGAGCCCACGCTGACTCTATCTACTGACCAGCCACGGACAACCTGCGCAGTAGTCATATTCACCCCTCCATCTAGCGCAACTCGACCAGTATATCCTAGCTGGCGCAATTTTGTCACTTGTGCGCCCACACCTGGTAAAAACTGCCCACCCTGTCTCCCTGGGGAGACAGTCATAAACTGCACTTCCACACACTTATCCAAAAAATCTGGGAGCTGAAGAATTTGATCCTGAGGGTTATACACATAGGCCAAACTCAAGCCGTATTCCAGCAGAGGAGGAATATCGTTTGAGTTATGTACATAGAGGAGCAGATCTTTATTACTCATTAATTCCAGATGCTGTGTTACCAGCTCTAATGGTTGAGTTGTCATCAAATGTAATCCCAATTTTGATGGTCCGTAATTTGAACTGAGCAGAGAGGGCAGAATACCCATCACCTGGGATAGCGAAAGTGTAGCATCACCAGAGAAGCCTTCCCCGACAATATCTACATCTATTTGATTCACCTCCCACTCCACATATCGCAGCCACAAAGAATGCAGCTCTTTTTCGTCGTTCGTCAAAATTGCTGGGCTAACTTCAATCATGCACGGAAATGATCATTCTCATATTTCGAAATTTGCTCCACACGGCGTGCATGGCGACCTTCGCCAGGAGCTGTTTCTAGGAAAGCATTCATCAATAGCGACAGGTCAGATTCACTGTGTTGCTGAGACTCTAGTACTAGTACATTGATATGGTTATGCTCTCTAGCAATCTTAACAGCTTCTGGCGTAGTGCAAAGGCCAGCTCGAATACCCTTCACTTTATTTGCAGCTATACACATACCCTGCCCACTTCGGCACACCAGGACACCAAAACTACCATACTCACGAGCTACTTGCTCAGAAAGAGCAAATGCAAAGGCAGGATAGTCATCTTCTGGTTCCAAGCTGAATGGCCCGATGTCATCAACTGCAACCCCGCGTTGCCTCAGAACCTCATTCAGCTTGTTTTTCAATTCAAAACCCGCATGATCGGACGAAATATATACCTTCATAGAGTTAATTATATATAGCTAGAGGAATTTTTGAAAGCTCTACCTTGACGTTACCTGACGGATGCGTGATATCAGCTCCTGGCTGTCTTTATCCGCAAACCTATCTCGGGCAGGTTGCAGCAAATCAACTATCAATGTGGCGACCGCATTTTTTAAATCCAGAGGAAACAGTTCCCCACTGGCATACCTTTCAGCCAGCTCTGTATAACTACTAGCAGTAAAACTACCCCCAAACCTCTCCTCCCTATTTACTTCCAACTCTCCCGCCAAAGGAAACAACAAATGACGGCACCAGTCAAGCAGAGGATTATTCTCCAGCTCTTTCTCGGGCGCATATGCTTTACGAACCTTATCAACTATCTCGTCTGCTGAGTCGTGAATGAACACAGCAGAACCGGGAACAGATTTGCTCATCTTCCAAGAAATAGTTTGTTCCAATTTATCCAGTGGCACTGTCCCCGACGTGCCACTGGCCTGGAGCCCCATCAGCAGGTGGTGGTGTATGGCTATCGGCTTTTGCACACTTCCCTTCTTGTCTACCAAAGGGTGGATTTTCAACTTATCTGCAACTTCCAGTGCTATTACGTGACACTTTCTTTGATCCATTCCTGCATGGGCAATATGGCTCTCCATTTCAAATATATCTGCCACCTGCATCGGCGGATATACTAGCAAAGCAAAGTGCATGTTCTCCGACTCCTGCCGTCCCATGATGGTGGTCGATTTAAGCACTCGGGATAAAGTGAGATTTTTTGATACATCAATTACAGTCTGCCAGTAGCGATCATTTTGGTGGTAAAGTTCGTTGCCAAAAACAGGCAAGACTTTATCTGCCTCTGCACCGGCTATACTAAATGCCACCTGCATGGCAGGCAAAAAATATTCTTTTGCTACATCCTGAATTAACTGATGATCACCACCTAGCTTATTATTGATCCAGCTATGCCAATCCGCCAAGAATACCCTAGTGTTTACTCCTAGTTTCTGCAGTTCACGAATCACCATTCCCGCCATCAAGCCCGACCCCAAATGAACCAAACCGGAAATCTCAAACCCAATGTAATGGTTCAATTTTTCTCCCCCATCCAATAAAGCAATAAGCCTATCTTCTCCTAATATTTCCTCGCTCACAGATTTTAGTCCAGAGATATCTACCATAAATCCATTGTACCACGTTTATGCCTTAGACACCGGGTCGATTAACTCATACGAGGTGAACAGCTGCATTGCACATGAATGCCACCCGTGATACATTTAAGCATGGCAGATTCCATCCAGAAAAAAAAACTTATTGGGGATCGCGTCATCATTATCCTACTTGTGATTATGGTGGTGAGTGCTATCGGGTTGGGAGTTTTGGCGAATGAATATGCAGTTCACAACGTTGTTCTCCCAAACGGAGAACCCACTGATATTCCTTCTTTGGATAATGCTTTCTGGCGGGTAATACAGTCTGTTCCTGGCGAAAAGAAGGGAATAGTAGATATCACATTACAAAGCTCTATCGGGAATCTACGTGTATACGAAACTTTACGAGGATATGGTATATCAAATTCTGGTCAAACTCTGGCAGCAACTACGGCCAAAGGGGTGGAGATTACCAAACTATCCAGTGACAAGACATCTACATTCGATTTCCCTTTTCTATTCAAAGGAGAACAGGAGAAAGCAATCTCTTGGTCACACCTTGATAAATACTTCGCTTTGGGGATTCTACGTGTAGAGGAAAACAAGCCAGAGGTAATTATTTTTGATGCAGATGGAAACTTGAAAATTAACTTTTCGGCAGACCTGGCATATCAAATAAATGACGGCTTGGAGTACGTATATCCGGTGTTTTTCTCTCCAGGCAAAGATTGGCTACTCGTACGCAGCTATATCCCAATTGATAGCACGGGGCTTACTCCAGATCAAATGCCTGTCAATCTACAAGTGTTTGACTTAACAGGAAACTTAATTTGGGAGAAAGAAATCCGCGATACGGATCAGACCGGGGCGGAGGTTGCTTACTTCTGGGACAGAGATGGAAAAACGGTTCTGTACACTTTAGTACCCGCCGGCAGCGTGATCAATTATGCGGACAAGCACCTATTTACAAGCATAGAAGTCATCCCAGAGTTATAGAGAAATTCTTCAGGCATTGGCTACATACAGCTGTTTACTGGTAGATTTCAAAGCTCGTTTTTGCAGCACACAAAGTCTGAGGCAAGTTAATACTAGCCACCTGCAAAAGCATTGATTACGGTTGAAAGCGACTATTTGTTGTCTGACTCTTTGTCCTCCTCATGATGGTGACACTCACACTCACCATTTTTACCGCAATGGCACTCATCTTCTTCATCTTCCAACAGATTCTCCAGCACCTTTTCTACCTCTTCTCTTACTCTCTCTGCAAAGACACGTGCATTCTCTTCCGTTCTTTTTAAAGCTTCCTCAAAAAGCTCTCGCGCCTCCTCCTCATCCAATACGCCCTCTTTCTTAAGCTCTGCCACAAAGTTCTCTATCTTCTCCTTACTCAGAGAGACAGCTCCCAGTGCCAAAAGTATGGCTTTACGCAAAGTAGGATTCATGATTTTTATCTAACTACATATATTTTAGCGTAGTCAGTCAAGAGATTCTAGGTATTTTTGCGCCGTGAGAGCTGCACGGCAACCCATACCAGCAGCTGTAACTGCCTGGCGGAAGATTTGATCCTGAACATCACCTGCCACAAAAACACCTGGAACAGAAGTTTGTACCCCATCCCCAGAATTTATGTAGCCATTTTCTGTTAGCTGTAACTGCCCCCCTAAAAACCCAGTAACTGGGACATGACCGATAGCCAAAAAAACGCCGTTAACTTCTAAATTCGTCTGAGATTGATTCTTAGTATTGCGCAGTATGACATGATGAACTCTATCTTCCTCACCCACAATCTCCTCGACCACATGGCTCCAAAGCACTTCAATCTTTGGATTTCCCAGTACACGATCTGCCATTATCTTGCTAGCTCGAAACTCGTCACGGCGATGAGCAATATATACCTTTGCAGCATGCCTTGCCAAAAACAAAGCTTCTTCCATAGCACTATCACCTCCGCCAACCATTAGCACTGTTTTTTCGCGGTAGAGTGCTCCGTCACATGTCGCACAAGTGGACACTCCGTGTCCATAATACTTGTCCTCCCCTGGCACACCGAGCCTCCTTGGCTGAGCCCCAGTGGCTATGATAACTGTCGGAGATGTAAATTCTCCTTCTGCAGTGAAAATTCGCTTCTCACTTGCAGAGAACTCTACTTTCTGAGCATCTATGTATTTAACTTCGGCACCAAATCGCCTTGCCTGCTGGAGCATGTTGTCCATTAGCTCAGGTCCATCAACACCATTAATAAATCCGGGATAGTTCTCCACCACAGTAGTATTCATTAATTGCCCTCCATAAACATAGCCACCAATAACAAGCGGGGACAAGCCAGCTCTAGCAGCATAAATTGCTGCAGTAAGCCCTGCTGGACCAGAACCAATGATGATTACTTGGTGAGTATATGTCATGGCACAGATTCCTAATTAATTACGCTGCCTTCTGCTCCGAAGCCGGAACCGCCCGCTTCAAAAGCTCTTCTACCTTTGCCAGCAAAGCTTCATATGGCATAGCTCCGACTAATTCGCCTATCACCTCTCCTTTATAAAACATTTTCATGTTTGGAATGCTCATAATCTGGTATTTATAGGCAGTTTGCTGATTCTGATCCACATCCAATTTTGCAATTACCAAATCCGCTCTCTCTTCTGCCATCTTCTCCAGACTTGGGGCAATCATCCTGCATGGACCGCACCAAGGTGCCCAGAAATCAACCAGCACTGGCTTCTCATTTGCAAGAACTTTCTCCCCAAAATCTGTATCTGTTACCTGAATAGGTTTGCTCATAAAAAGAATTTAAAAAATATTAATTAAATCGAAAAAAATTTGTGATTAATTTCCGCATTCTCGCTCTTCCTCTCACAGATCGATCATCCATGCAGACCTGCGCCTCCTTTGCGAGCAGATGCTCTGCCAATGAAGCCAGGCTTGCGCGCACCGCCTGTAGCTGAACCACAGTTTCCACGCAATCTCTTTTCTGAGAAATCATCTCCTCTACTCCAGATATTTGGCCTTTAATCATATTCAGCCGTCTCTGGATTTCATTTTGCTCTGTAGATACCATACCTGGGTATGGTATCAGGTAATTACAAACTGTGTCAACTGCCATGAGCTGCAAACTCTGCTTCTCCAAGAAATAAGGTCAATTTGGCATTACTATGCCTCTGTGATTAATCCTTCCCTCCGTCAACAATAATGGGGAACTGTGGCACCTCACCTGGACCCGCAAGCGAAAATGTCACCAAATCAAAATCATATAGCTTATGCTCATCATCCCCAGCGCTGCTAGTCGGTATAACTCCTATCGCCGGGACAGACACCGTAATTGTTAAAGTAGTTGAGGCTACGTATGAGGTAGTGCTATAACTAGAGATTGACGGATCACCAGAATCAGTCGAGCTTGCAGATGTAGATGCAGTAAAGCTAGTGACAGTGGAAGTGGACGAAGGAATGCTAGGAATAGTCCGGCTAGTAGTATGCCTGGAAGATGACTCGGATGATGTGCCCTCTCCCCTACCATCTTCACCCTGCACATCCACATAGTTGAAGAATTGAGTATCCTCATCTCCATAATGAAGACGGATCTTAAGGTAAATAGGGATACATGTTTGAGGAGCAAGCGAATTCTCTCCGGACAACAAATTTGTATCTACTTTACCATCAAACACAGGATTGAGAGTTAGACCATCACCACCTGAGAGCGAGATAACAGTGAAAAAGTTGAGGCTGCTATCATTGAACCAACTTCTAGCTTCCAAATTAAAGACCTCTGCACTTCCAGAGTTGCAAATTATGTACTTGTACACAATCTCATATGTCTGGGGAGCTACCTCCACAAAACTCTCTATCTCATTTGTAATTGATAGATCTGCAAGGTTGGATTCAGCGTCTGCAACGTCACTGTCTTGAGGTGACAAAAGCGTTTCTTCCGAACCACGTTGAAACAAAAAGAAGAGACCTGCCATCAAACCTGCCACAAATAAGCACAGAATAAGTAGTAATCCTAGCAGCTGCCTCTGTCTCATTCCATGATAAGCCACATTTAACATTATCTACCAGATCCAGCGATTCTGCAATGTGGCAAACTTCCCTCGTGGTAAGATCTTTTTGGCAACTGATCTGAGCACATGATAAACACCGCCGCGCTCCAAGAGCCAGGTATCCATTTCAGTCTAAGCTAAATCTCATGTAGAGTTCCTGTTCACAGTAAATAACATCGCATAACTAGCATCGGAAGATATTCCCTAAAGTGAAGGCTAGATTATCTGTCCCATTTGTCTGTTTCTGCCTCTTTTAGTAAGGATATACACCATACCCAGAGCCGTAATCAAAATTCCATAAGCTGCAAAAACGCCTCTATAACTTAAATACTCTGCAAAAGTGCCGACAGTGAAGTAGACAATGATCA
This sequence comes from uncultured Candidatus Saccharibacteria bacterium, assembly GCA_964525705.1. Taxonomy (GTDB): domain Bacteria; phylum Patescibacteriota; class Dojkabacteria; order J137; family JAEUSD01; genus CAZGHV01. Next base: position 13,393 of record CAZGHV010000006.1, read on the forward strand.
CAAGAATCTCTATAACAAAACCGCTTAGGGACGAAATTGTAGCCCTCGTTCCGCCTGGTATTGCATGTTGAAATCTTCCTTCAAAAACGACTTGAATTATTGTAAAAATAAAACTAAAAATGATTAATAAGACTAATGACGGGATGCTAGACAAATATGCCGCCTCTAGCAAAATCAATCCAGAAGCTGAGAACAGCAAGTAAAACGCTCCATCTGACAATCAATTTATGTGCGAAAAAGCTTGCTGACGCCTGAGATGCGCTCATTACTGCGAGAAAAACCCCCAAACCATAATTGGGTAAGCCTGTTTCATTGGCAAACAATGTCCAATATTCATCCAAAGCTCCACCTAAAGCATAGGCTAAAGATAAGAATACTAATAGGCTAAGTATTTTTCGATCTTTGAAGGCATCGTTTATCCCAGACCTCAGTAAATCAAAATACCTCGCTTCTTCTGTGGATTTCATTTGAGGTACTCTCTCAATTGAAATAACGAAAATTGCAGATAATATCGTAGAAATGCAACTCAAAATTAAAATAAAGCCATAACCCCAGTTTATCGCCAAGGAAGAGAGCACTCCAGCAGTTAAGATCGCTGAAAAAGAAATGGTTTTTGCTGCCCCTACCACCTTGGTGTAGCTATCTTCCGCTTTGTATTTTTTAGCTCATCATATATCAAAGCTTGCAATGTCCCAGAAGTTAACGCGCTCTTTATTCCCCAGCATAGAAATCCAACTAAGAATCCTAAAAAGTTTGGGGAAATTAACCATATGAAGTACCCTACCGCTCTTATGATTTGACCAATAAAGAGTATATTCTTTCTAGAATATCTATCTGCCCACACACCAGAGGGGATTTCAAGTAACAAAGAAGTCACCGACCAAACTGACAACAACACTGCTATTTGCGCAGGAGTAACCCCTTTATCTGCAAACATGACAGTATATAGAGGGTAGACAAGTATGAGGTCGTCAAAAAATCTATACGAATATATTTTTAGTAAGAAACTGCGCATCTGCGATCACTTATAAATATCCACTCACAGCCTGTCCATACCAAGCTTCTAAAAATATCGCGGAAGAGATCCCAACTATTCACTGATATGTACACAATTCACATCTTAATCTGGAGCTATATTTGCTGCCCTAGATTCTATAAGTGAACGGTTCATTGCATCTCAGCCGATTCATGTTACCTACAGTCATTCGATACCAAGTTGACCAGCTTCTCGGAAGCTATACCAGCCAGCAGACCTAGTGACTATCAAGTGATCCCACATCTCAACGCCTAGCAGCTTACCAGCATTTACAAGATTATGTGTAATTACCACATCTTCATGACTAGGCCGCGCAAGATTGGCAGGGTGATTATGTACGAGTACAATCATAGCTGCCCTGTCTATCAAGGCAGGCGCAAAAACCTCCCTAGGATGTACCAATGTATTTGTGAGTGTGCCGATTGATAACAAATGCCGAGAAATAAATTGCCCAGCACCGTCAAGAGTAATCGACACCAAGTGCTCACGGGATAATTCGCATAAGTCTTGGGTCAAGACTGCAATTTGCCCAGGAGACAAAAGACTGAGCTGATTGCGCGATACTCTCCTTCTGCCCAGCTCCAATGCTGCAATTACTCGCATTGCTTTATTTGCTGTCATCCCTTTCTCTTGCTGCAAAGCCTGAAATAGCTGCTGATCTTCTGTTTGCCGGTGAATGTGTGATGCGCATCCAGCGGCAAGCAGGCCCACATGGGCCTGCTTAGTTCCCGCCCCGAGTATTACTTGCAATAGCTCAATATCGCTCAGCGCTCTAGCTCCTTTACTCTGGAGCTTCTCACGAGGTCGATCAACGACCGGCAGCGATTTGGGTGATGCTAATTGCATACCAAATCATAGCTCCCGACAGCTTAAATTTTCCCTAAATCTACTGTGTCAACTCCGCCAAAGCATCCGAAAACATCTTATTGTGTACAGCTTCCCTCTCCATTGCAACTCTGTAGGCATTAACTGCTTCATCCTTGTTTGGGGCAGCCTCCTCTTCTGCCCTAGCAATCATTTGAGGATACATCTCATCCACCTCATCCTGCTCTCCTTCAACTGCACTACGCAAGTTCTCAATTGTTGATTTAACAAATCCAGCGGCCTTGAGATGGGTGATGCCATGGATGGTTTCAGCTCCTGCGGCCTCTGCAAATAGCTGTGCAATTTTTGGCATACCTTCTTCCATGGCCTGATATGCAAATGCCATATATTTAAGCCTTGCAAATGCCTCACCTTGAGCCGCCTGCATCAAATCATCGTTTGTCTGGGACATGATCAATAATTAAGAAATAAAATTCTGAAGTTTTAATTAGCAATTATTAAGGTCTCCCCTCAAGCTTCTCCCAAAGACTCGTGATAATAACTCCACAGTTCACCAGGTGCCTGAAACAGCTAGCATCTAGGCCACAAGTTCACAATACGATCAATCCACTAGCCCATCTCCTTGACAACACAAACTTGCAGCACAATCGGCTATTCCAAGCAGCAGTCCACAGCCTTCTTTACCATATCTCCCAGCTTCTGCCAGAAATCCGGTTGGGGCTTTTTTTGGAGGTCACTTTCTGCGGATGTATTGGACGGCTTCTGCTCGCTTGGAGACCGCAGCTCGTTCCCTTTTTGATTTTGGTTCGTGTTAGTCTTTGGGCTCATTTTGTGGATCAAAATCAATTTCGTCTGACTGAACAATCCCCATCACCATTCCCCAGAAAAGGGAGTAAAGACCATATGCCTTGGCAAAGATATCAGCAGCTTCATCTGCCTCACCCTTTGAAAGCTGCTTTGTGCCGTACTCCATTAGCCGATAACTTCCTGCCAGCAAATGCTTGCTTATACACCATACCTCACCTTCGTAATCCTTGATTATTCGCTTAAGTAGTCCTTTACGCATCTCACGCACTTGATTTAACACTTCGTAGTACTTTGTTTTGCCAGTCTTCGCACCACTAAAAAAAAGATGCTCTTCGATACTAATCAAGT
>CAZGHV010000007.1:0-15771 GCA_964525705.1 uncultured Candidatus Saccharibacteria bacterium
TGCTCTAACCAATTGAGCTACTACCCCAGCATGCTATCAGCCACTACCACAGTTTCTACTGATGGGATTTTAGCTGAACTCACCTACGGTTGGCAATGTTTGTGAAACATTTAAAAATTAATCTACATTGCAAACTGCCACTTGCCACCCATTAACTTTCATCTTAAACTTTGCTAGAGGTTAATTTTTACTTCTCTACCTGTGGATAAAAGACTACGACTGTTTATAATTATCGGCATTATGAGCGCTTTAACAATGGTCTTGATAGGAATTTACATTGTGATTCGTAACAACTACCCATCCACAAACGACATTAATTCCTTTGCAGAGTGCGTAGCTGCAGGCAACCTGGTACTAGAGTCTTACCCTAGACAGTGTCACGCAAACGGTCAGAATTTTGTGGAGGAGATCCCCATGGATATACCCAGTGGAATAGCAAATCCGGCTTCTGAGTATTGTGTGTCACAAGGTGGGACAGTTGAGATCCGAGACCATGCAAGTGGACAAGTTGGCTACTGCATATTTGAGGATGGCAGCGAGTGTGAGGAATGGGAATATTACAGAGGCGAATGTACTCCATAATTTGAAATTACCTTCCATAAAGCTGGGGTTTGGAAAGAAGTTGGTTTTGCCTTGGGTGCAAAGATGCAGTAGAGTTAAATCATATTGAGAGAGTAATATAACATATGACATTTGCCATAAGCCCGGTACATACCTCTGATAGTTTTCCTACCAACCCTCGGGAATGGACGTTGGAGCAAAAGTTTGAGCTTTTTGAAGCCCAAATCCTCGGTTGGCAAATTGATATTGCCGACAACATGATGAATAAAGGTCTTCCAAGTATGAGGCATGCCGGATATGCAGCACTTTCAGTAGTAATGAGTTATTTCGAAAATTTCGCAAGATATTACGAAGGATTTGTTCCCCAAAAAAGTAAAAACGATTCTAGACAATTTTTTAAAAAAGGACTTAAATTAGTCTATCCTAGCTTATTCAAAGGTTTATCAACAAATAATTCCAATGATGGTGGTGACAAGATATACGAGTTTGTCCGATGCGGTCTTTACCATTCTGGATTGACTCAAGGACAAGTAATATTAAGCAGTACATTCCTGAAAGGCATTAGCATGAGTGGGAATCAGCAACAATATGAAGTTAATCCCCACCAGCTGATTAAAGATTTAAAAGATTCGTTTGAGAAATATAAACAGAAAGTAATTCATGAAAGGGACAAAAAGCTGAGGATGAACTTTGAAAGAAGGTTTAACTTTGATAAGAAGTTCCCAATCCAATAAATACAAAGCAAGCCATCACGCAAATTGCCAAAGAAAACCCGAAACCAATAACACCATGTTTTTAAAATATTTCGCACTGAGTTGCAGACGAGAGGACTCGAACCTCCACAGGCTTGCGCCTACTACGACCTCAACGTAGCGCGTATACCAATTCCGCCACGTCTGCATGGTATTAACCCAATTTTAACATGAAGTTTCACCCACCGCACACGCATGTTTGCAGTTAGAAGCTTATTAATCATTGATGATAGTGACTTTCAGCTCTGAGTATATGACAGCTTCCACAAGCGCAAAATTTCACCCGATTTGAGCTATTATTCCACATTTGGTACATTGTATTGTGAATTATCTCATCCTCAATTTTAAAACTTATCTCCAAGCTTCTGGTGAAAATGCCACAAAGTTGGCGGAGATAGTTGCGGCAGTTTCTAATAATTCCCCTGTGCAGCTAGTAATCTGCCCACAAGCAGCAGACATTTATAGAATCCGAGAAAAATTCCCAAATTTAAAAATTTGGGCGCAGCACATGGATCCCATCAGTCCAGGACGTCATACTGGCTGGACATCTCCCACGACACTACTCATGTCTGGGGCAAATGGAACACTCATCAATCATTCTGAGCATAAATTAGAAAATGTAGACGAAATTAAGTCCACAATAGAAACATGCAAGCAGTATCAGCTCCTCAGCTGTGTAGCACTCAATGATACAAAGCTAATAAATGAGCTTAAGTCTAGCTCTCCAGATATCATAGCCTTTGAGCCTCAAGAATTGATAGGCGGTAGCAACTCAATTCTGGACTTGGATCCACAAAGAGCAATAGAGTTCATTGCTCAGGCACAGAATTCTGGGAGCAGTTTGGTGCTGGGCGCAGGTGTGCGTGACAAACAAGACATTTCCACAGCACTATCTCTGGGCTTCCAGGGTGTGTTAATTGCTTCTGGGTTTGTAACAGCTACAGACCCTACTAATTACCTGCAAAGCTTGCTTGAGGTGTTTGCATAGCTAAAAGATAAATACTATTATATATAAGTAAACTTATTAGCCTCTTGTTATGCTAGATTTTCTAGTAATAGGTGACATTATGGTAGATAGGATACTGCGCTTGGCAGATCCCGAAATTATCAACACCATAGACACAAAGGTACATACTGTAACCCTACCCTATCCCAGCAAGAATCGACTCACCACACCACCAGAAGTACATGGTGGTGGCAATGCCTACAATGTAGCATCTGCGATGCGCAAGCTGGGACTAGAAACTGCATTGTATACAATTGTGGGGAAGGACAGTGATGGGCAAAGAATGCTTGGAGCAGTTAAAGAACTGGGGGTAAATTGTGACCTTGTACAGGTTGACGAAGAGCACGAGACAAACAGCGCAGTGATTTTAAGCATTAACTCCGATCGGGTGGTCTTTAGTTACCACTACGAGCGAAATTATCAACTTCCTCAAATTCCACCAACTAAGTATGTTTACCTCACTTCGGTGGGAGAAAACGATTTACCACTATTTCAGCAAGTTATAGCGCAAAAAGAACAATTGGGATTTCAGCTCATTTTCTCTCCTGGCACATTACAAGTATCGGAAGCATTTACAGACGTACACGAAATTATGCAGCATACCGACGTCCTAATCCTAAATAAACCGGAAGCTGCAAAAATCTCTCGTCTGAACACAGAATCGAATGAATATTTGTTGCAAGGATTGCATAAGCTCGGTCCCAAAACTGTCATCATCACTCGCTCGGAGCGAGGGTCTGTAGCATTTGATGGTAATAATACTTATAAAGTGGGCGCACTGCCAGTACAGCCAGTAGAGTGTACCGGTGCTGGTGATTGTTATGCTGCCACCGTCTCTGCAGCATTGGCAATTGGTAACGATATCCCCACAGCTATGGCCTGGGGGGCGATCAATTCTGCCAGTGTAATTACCAGCATAGGAGCTACAAATGGACAACTAGAACGACCTGCTCTGGAGCAAATGCATGCAGAGAAAAAAGACCAGCTTAAATATGAAGAGGCTACCAGCTCGGAAGTGGGCATCCCAAAACCCACAGAGTCATTCGCCCCAAATTCTTAACAAATATACATCATGTCTCCAGCAATCGCAGATATCCAAAAAAAAGGAAAAATAATGATGCTAGCCTATGATCAAGGCTTTGAGCACGGACCAGTAGCAGATTTTAACGATCAAAATTATCGCCCTCAATACATTTTGGACATTGCAGAAAAAGGAGGCTACTCTTGTGTAACAATGCATTATAGTTTGGCACGCAAATTCTGGCAGAGAGACTATGCCCATATCCCCATGATTGTGAAGCTCAATGGCAAGACAAATCTAGGAACAAAGCCCTATTCTGCTACAAATGCTACGGTGGAAGAAGCAATGAGTATCGGTGCAGTAGGGGTTGGTTATACTATTTATATAGGTGGCGAGTATGAGGCAGAAATGATCGCCGAGTTTTCGGCAATCCGCAAACAAGCACACGCTGCTGGTTTATTAATGTTTGCCTGGATGTACCCGTTTATCACTCCCCCCAGCAGCAATGATGACGAAATCGAGGCAGATGTAATAGCCTATGCTGCCAGAGTGGGGGCAGAGCTGGGAGCAGATGTGATCAAGATCAAATATCCTCGACAGCCCGAAGCATTACCCTGGATTATCAAGAATGCGGTGGGCAGCTTGCCAGTGCTATCTGGAGGCGCAAAAGCTACAGATGAGGAATTTTTGGGGCGCGTAGAGAATTTTATGGAAGCTGGGGGTGCAGGGATCGCTGTCGGCAGAAATGCTTGGCAACATGAGCACCCTGTAGAGATTAGTCGCAAAGCTGCAGATATAGTGTTTGCCAGCAGATAGAAGCACGCCTACCTCCTCAGCACATAAAGCTAAATTATCTCAATTTGGTTGCTACTACCACTAGGTAGTAGTTCTTCGTCATCACCAGCATACAGGAGATCTGTCTGGAGGGGTATCTGCACCATCTGCTATAATCTCTCAAATCTTGAGTTACCAAAGATGCGCTTCCTATTGAAGATTTTTGCACACTTAAATATCATCATCGGCACAGTGCTTGTGCTTATTCCTATCGCTTACTTGGTGATTGCCAGTACTCCGGCGCTTTGGTATCGTATTAACCCGTCTGCACTTGCCGACGAGGTAGCGGCTATTACAAAGTCGCCCTTTTCACCTCAATCGGATACTCTAGCAGATTATGAACTCTCCTCTTTGCAGACACCCGCTATTGACACACTGCTACCTGCTGGTAGGAGGATTGTTATCCCATCGCTGGGAGTTGATACAGAAATTAACCTAGATAAGGACGAGCGCACTGCCTTGAGCAAAGGCGCATGGCTAATGCCCGATTACGGCTCACCAGGAAACGATCTGAATATGCCTATCGTAATCTCTGCCCACCGCTGGGGAAGCGTTACACTATCGCCGGAGTTTCGAGCAAAAAACCTGTTTATAAATCTGCCGCAATTGGAAATAGGCAATAAGATAGAGATCTACTGGGATCAAAGAAAGTATGTCTACCAGGTTGTAGCACTTGAAGAGACAGACTACGTTTCAAGGTTAAGCGATCTCATCCTCATCACTTGCAAATTCATTAATTCTCCGCAGAGAATAATTGTATATGCCGAGAGAAGTTATTGAATCTAGTCCAGACTATTATGAATTACCAGAAAAAGCCCTGCTAAAAGACGGGGCTGGAAAGATATTGAAATTTATACAAACTGGCATAAGTATTGCTATATTATATGGCTGCACTTCTGCAGAACTGAACTTTGGTCCTGGAGATGATTTCAGCATACTTCATCCATCAAGTCTGGGCTTTCATTTCAAGCAAATAAGCAGACCGGCGATGTTTTCTTATGGGCTGCTTTCTTTGCTACACTACCTCGAGTGCCCCCAGAGCCTTGATCTAAAAGCAAATATGGTGCCAAAAATCCTTGCGAATTTGACTTGGTTGAGTAATTCCATCTTCAGAGCCAAGTTATTCACATCTAGTCAAAGTAAGCTGCCAATTATCTACAGTATTACAAATTCTGGCATTGTGCTTGATAGCATCAATTTATCCGCAGCTATAAGTAGGAAGTTAATTATGGATGTGCACAAAGGACAGAATCTAGATGCGCTCAATAAAATTGCTGGGAAAATTCATGTTCCCAATGCAAATGATCTTTACGAACCTTGGGAAATGATAAAAGTACCATATACTATCAATATTCATGCACTACAAGTTCACCGTGATGCAAAATCAGATGTATGGCAAAGGCTAACGTGTCTTGCCGCACGTTACCGTAGGGTGCTCAACCAGGAGCCCAAAGGGGCAGATGTTGCAAAAAAATGAAGATGATAATATAATCTAGTACATGACCAGAAAGGCACACTACATCATTGCCTGCTTCTACATACTGGTAGTAGTAATGTTTACACTGCTCGTTCAGCCAGTTTCTGCTCAGAACTATTCTTGTCCAAACCCTGGGCCATATGGTATTTGCCCACCAGACACGGACATAGAGGTCGGTGAAGTGACTATCACAGATGAGCAGTTATTGCTGGGGTTGGTTTCCCTCGGTCTTGGTGGACTAATGGTAGTAAACGGTGGAATTATTCGCACACAACTTGCTAGAAGGCATAATTAAGCAGGTCGCTTTACGTTATAACCCGCTAACCAAATAATACGTGAGTATATCCAAATAAAGAACATTGCCCACCCGAGCTGCAACCAATTAATTGGTAGAGACTTATCTATGAAACCCTCAAGTTCACTAACTATACCAATTGCTGACAGTACTACTACACCCAATTGTGGAAGAACTTGAAATATATATATCCCAGGGACTACGACCTTACGAGTAACAAAGTAACGAGGTTTCCTATTAGGACCGTAAAGAAAAGCCACTACAAGCGAGTAAAGATAGATTGGACCTAGTCCACAAAACACCTGGGCATTTTTTAGCACGTTTGACACATTCACTTTAGACCTATTTGCCAAATTAAGAACGAAAACAAATCCTGAAACAGTAAAGGTAAAATAATAGACATAGTAGTTAACTCCTGGGCTAGTAACTAAAAAGGGGATATCAAATATGAGCAGGTATAACGAGAATATGGCAAAAACATATTGAATGCCAGAAAAAACATATAGTATCCCAGGTTCGCAGAACCCCAATATTTGACCCAATGTGAGTCCTCGTTTATTTCCCCAGATTAAAAACCGAATAGAATCTATAGCCCATGTACCTCGTTGTTTATACATATTCGGGATGTCCTCTGGGGGTTGCTGGGACAGCGCTCCATAGACAGGTAAATACAGGCCTTTAAGCCCAGCCCTAGCAGCTTCTACTCCAGATTGGAAATCTTCCAGCAAGTTCCAAGTAGGAAATCCCCCGATTTGGCTTAAGGCGCTAGCTCTCCAGACTAAGGCGGACCCACAAGGGAAAACTGATCTGCTGGCATTTCTAGACACCATCAATACTTGATAGAATAAATCTTCATTATTGTTAAAAGGGTCTGGCTGACCATAACTTCCCAGCTTTGCAGCCTGCACAAAAGCAATGTTTTTATCTCCCACTAGCTGCCCCACCATTTCTCTCATAAATAATCTATATGGAACCAAATCATCTGCATCTCGAGTTTCTATATACTCTATTTCTGGCGCCACCTGTGTTAACAATTCAAAGCAAGAATTGAGGTTTCCTGCTTTTGCAGCTCCCTTTCTGCGTGAATCAATGTGGCTGGGAGGTACATGGTAAATAAATCTAACTGCAGGATAGGATTGTGACATTGTCTCTAGCAAAGATCGCATCTCGTTTCTATTACCATCATCTCCTAGGACAATGGTGAGCTTATCTCTGGGGTAATCTTGATTAATCACGGACTTTATGGTCTCGGCAAGCATATAAACAGGCTCAGATACTGTAGGAATAATAACTGCAACGGCTGGCTCATTGGCCAAAATAGGTTTTCTTTGCGGGAGAATGTATGCCCAATTACCGTAAATATATATCGCAAGCACAATCAAGACCAAAACATGGAAGCTCACGTAAATTAATCCTGCCAGCACATATTCCTCATTTATCAATTGTATAGAAGCCACTACAAATGGTAAACTACCCATAACAATCAGCCCTCCCAGCAGTCTGTTTGTGTATTTTTGCATACAGATTCTATCAGTTACTATGGGTTATACCATGTCCAAGCTCTTTTTTAAAGCATTTTACTGGTTGGGCATAGCTGCAAATGTACTCGCTATCGTAGCTTTTGTGCATAGCAATCTGGGTACTCCACCTACACTGGAAGCTTCCCCAGTAGTACTTGCCCCAGCTAGCTCAGAGTTTGATCATGCACCTAGGCTTAGTCGTCAAGAGTTTGAGCCCCTAGCAAGTGGAAAACAGTTAGGGGTCTCCCTGGCAGACGTAACAGCAACGAAATTCCAGAGCTTGCTAGCTTTTGAGGAGATGTTAGGCAGAAATATGAATTACCTACTCATGTTTCAAGCATGGGGAGATGGCGATACTACATTCCCACAGGAAATGGTAACTTACTTGAGGCAGCTAGAAATCATTCCTATCTTTACTTTTGAACCTTGGCAGAGAAACTTTTCCGATCCAGCAAAATACCAGCCAGAATTTGCGCTCAGTTCCATCATTGAAGGTGAATTTGATGACCAATTAATCTCTTGGGCGGTTGCAGCCAGAGATAGTGGACTGCCAGAAATAGTAGTTCGGTTTGCCCAGGAAATGTCTACACCCCTCGGTATGGCTATTTGGTACCCCTGGCAAGGTGACCCAGGAATGTATGTTTCAGCATACCGCCATGTAGTAGACGTGTTCCGATCACAGTCTGCAGACAACGTTAAATTTATGTGGAATCCAATTATTTTTTACAATGACGCCAACATCGACTCCTACTACCCTGGGGAGAAGTATGTGGACAACATCGGACTTACGGTGATCAATATGGGTGAAATCACTGGTGGGAAAGGAGAAGATTATGGTTGGGTAGGATGTGACTTCCTCATCCAAGAACAAATGTCTGCTGTGCGTGGCTACCACAAACCCGTAATTATTGCAGAGCTACTCTCAAACGACATCGGTGGGGATAAAGCAACCTGGTATTCAGAATGTCTGAGTATGGCTATAAACGATCCAACCATTACGGCCATTATTTCTGTGCAAACGAAACCACAAGACTCCTGGTCTACAGAAAATGTAGACTGGAGAGTAAACTCCAGCTTGAAATCGCTTTCCGCTTTCCGCAAAGAGCTAAACCAATTCTAATGAATCAGAAATAGCGTAGATTTCTAGCCTTCAGCTTCTTCGAAGCAGCCACCATTGTCCTCTCCTTGTAACCTTTCCATTACGAACGGACTAGCAATAGATGCATACACCAACGCAGGCTGCATAGAGTATGTGTTCCCATCTTCACCTTCATAAACTCTTTCATAAACCACAATAGTCGCATTATTGTGCGCCATGAGAACCTTTATTATATCGTTCAGATCCGCATTCACGACATCTTCATCACCGACCATGGCATCTAACAGATCTAAGTAGTCTTCCCACGGCTGCCCTATACGCCAGTCCAAATTTAGTTGCTCATTTATACCTCGGACAATCTCTGCACCACTATTTCTAGCTGCAAGAGTCCTTGCGACAGCTTCTCTAAATGATAATCCACTAGCAAGCCTGGTATTCCCTTTCAACGCTTCACGCAAAGCTTGCATTTGAGCTTCGTTATAGCCAGAGAGAAGTGGGAACTCATACTGTGCAAGACCGTCAGATCCTATAGCTACCTTAATTACTGTGCCAAAAAGAGGATAGTCCACCACCACGGGCATTCTTCCAGATTCTATAAGATCATCAGCTACACGATGTGCAATTTCTGGTAAAAAGGGGATTCCGTAATGTATAGATATAACCGTGTTATCTAGCCCTGTTTGCAGATCTCGAGGATCTAAACCTAGCTTTTCTGTAGCGATATAGTAGAGTACGTTTGCAAGGGTAACAGGACTTCCTTCGCTATTTTTTTGATCACTACCAATATCAACGATTGTTTGAATTAATTGTGGGTAATCGCTTTCTAAAAAATTCTTGAGAGTAAGATCCGGTACGCCAAAATAATAAGGATTTTCCTGAGCCACGCTGCCATCTTGGACACCGGCAGGGCAAGAACTAGGTAAATCTGAGTACTTTTTAGGTTGCTGTGCAGCTACATCACTAGAACTCAGCGCAAGAACAACTAACGCAGCCCCAAAAAATTTTGTTGCTCCTCTCATTTCTTATAATTGCTTTAACAGTTACGTTCCATTTTAACTTGGCTCCCCCAATTTGTAAACCTCCTCCCCTCCAGGCTATAATTCCGGAATGGCTACAGGGGAAAAAAGCTCGCAGGTGCGGTCTATTCGCTGGGTGCTCTTGCCTGCGATACTACTACTACTAGCAGTAGTAGTTAAAGTATACAACTATCACCCTGGAAGCATACGACTCGTCGGATACTCTTTCCTGCAAATCGCTGCGACTTCGACGGCGCACTTGATTTCTCAAGCCTCACCCATATCTGCAGAAGATAGTTTTGCGATCACACAAACAGCCTTGACTGGACTATTACTGTTCTTCGGAGGTCTAGGAACGTACCTACTTGCATTTGTTCTCTCAAAGAAATGCTACCCCCAGCCAGTAGTAGGATGGGGTGCTTTAACAGCCGGCGCACTTTCCATAATTACTGTCGGTAGCAATGCGCTCAACCACCCAGAGATAGCCAGTCTGTGGATTGCCACCGGATGGAGTGGGTGGATTATTCTCAAGGTAAACAAAACCGGTCAGTGGAGATGGTTGGGATGGGTTTTATTCGTCGCAATACTAGGAATGGATCTTTTTTTACACAGCACAACTACATTAATCTACATAATTTTCTGCGCCTCAATTCTTCTCTGGCAGATCGCAACAAGCACACCACGTAAGATTTCCAGCAGCATAGCTATTGCAATAACCTTGGTAACGATGATTACTTTGTTGATAATGGTCGCCCAACCTAGACCTGCAGCCACGATAGACTTTCAGGCGACAGGGATATTACATGTACTCGGAATAAATGCTGAAATCGAAACCTATCAACTCGCAGGAATTTTATTAATTGTGACATCGTTTGTGGGGCTCTTTTTAAGTTTCCGGAGATCGTTACCGATCATAGGAGGATGGGTACTCTGCACAGCAATTATGCTAGACCCCAAATTGGCAAGCATTGAGTTCGTATATTTATCCTGTAGCATAATTGCAGGTATTTCAATCGCATTTGGGAATGGGAATTTGGTAGCACAGATCGCAAACAGCATGTGGCATCAAAACACACGTAACTTGGGACTAATACCAGCAATTATACTTTCCACATTTGCTTTGCTAGCAAACATTCAAATACTCAACGGTACTGCATGGGAGTGGTACCAACCAAACTCAGATCTAGCATCGCTGTTAGCAAAAGTACCCCCAGGTAGCAGAGTCCTATACCTAAAAGATAATTTGGCAGAAAATGCACTCATAACTACACTGTATAACAACCAGCCGCCAGTAAATAATGATCTACAGAGAATCAAAAATACACTCGCAACCACCTCCGATCACGAGCTAATAATTCGCACTTTACAGCAAGCAGGGTTTACCGCCGTTATTACAGATAGCTATGCCCCGCTCTCAATCGCAAGTATCAACAATGAACTGCTTGTTACTGCTAGAGGTTACTACTACCTCCTGGTAGTAGCAGGCAATCAACCCAAGTTGCAAGCCTTAATGGCCACAAATGATTTGTCTCCTGCTAGAACTGAAAACCCAATTGACCACCCACTCATATCTGGCAACTACATTACATCGAGCACCCCAAACTCGTTCTACTTACTCCGCTCTACCCCAGAGTTTGTGTCAAATGAAGAATTCGAAATACCCGTAACTCTGCCCGGAAAACTAGTAGCAGATGACTATTGGCAAAGAGAGAAATGGCTCCCTGCAAAAGTCTACGCTCGAATTGCTGGAGAGCGCAAAATGGAAATGAAGCTAGAGTATACATTGCCAAGCATCTCCCAAGCTGGGATCGAATTATTCCCAGTAGCCCCAGTGACGGAGATTGTAGAGGTATCTAGAGAAAAGCTACTTATCTCTGGGGGAATAGGCGGTCTGATTTCTGTAAACCCACAAACAGATAGATTTGTGCTTTCTGGCGAAGTACTTCTTGATGCGCAAGGCAAAATATTGGCCTTTGGAGAAAATCAGGTAGAAACCGTCTCCTATATTCCAAAATTTGACGACTGCCCGATTACAGAATCAAGTGCACTCGGTCGGCAATGTGCTACCATTTCTGCCGAGCCTACAATCCCCACCAGCTATCTGCTCACAATAGAAACATCTGTTCTCACAGATATTCAGAATGTATGCATAGACCCAGAGCATGCAGAGGGATGTGCATATAGACTTGCCACACAATCATTTGTGGTACCTGGGGGCGACATAAAAATATCGCTCCAATCATCGGAGAGGTTGCAAGCCAGCCGCAGGAAGTAATAATGCGATACTATCCTCTGGTCTCCGAGCATACTGTGGAAACAGCTGGCATCTCGGAGCTCATAGAATACACGCTGCCTGTAAACACCCAAAGCCCACTCAGCATAAAATACAACATTGACCCAAGTATAGACTTCACTCCACACAGCTTCCTCCAAAGCTTGCGGGTAGAAAATGGCCCGTACGTGCCTACACAGATTGAGATTCTACATCAGTACGTCTCTCTCCCTGGATTTCACTTCCTCAAACTATCTGGCGAGGGCGTAATTGCTTTACGTGAAGAATGGCGAGATGATTGGCAAGTGTGGGGCACTACTTCGGAATATTTGACTGTAAACGGTGTGCATCCAGGCTGGCATTTGCTGGTCGGAGAAAATCCTCATAGGGTATTAATCTTCTCGCCGCAAGCACTTATTTCCAACTGGTGGCCAGCTTTCATATTTCTTGAACTATGCCTGCTTGCTGCTATTCGTATTTGGAACAAAAACCAGAAAAAACACAGGGAGAAATTGCAAAATATCGAGCCGTAAATCTAAGTAAGCTCTGAGATCCTTTACAGCTATGATTCCTCATCAAAATCAAAAACACCCCCTACAAAAATTGCAGGCATCTTCGTAAATCCAGAATAAACAGCATAAAGATAGATGATAGTTTCATACGTACTTACTGGCCAATCATTCATGTAATCTGGAAAAAGATTTTGCATGTGAAAAAATACCAAGCCCACGTCACACTTCTGGCTACTGGGAATAGAATTAAACTTGAGCAACAAGGGGGTGAGGTAAGCTAATGCTACTTCGAACTTCCTGCTACGTATAAATTTCTCTGGCAAGATGTTCAGTAACCTTTCTAATTCCGGCGCATCTTTGCCCGAAATTGTGGGAAGATCTTCTGCAGCAGTGATTAAGTGCTACGAGAGGAGATTATGAGCAACAGTTAAAAAAACATAAGGAATACGTTTGCATCTCCAGCTGGAGCAAGTGCATAGTATCTAACACCTTGAATAAGAAGATTATCTAGACCTGCAATATCCGTAAATTGACCCGGGAAGCCATGATCATTTATCGGTATCTCCCTCAACTGTGGATAAATGTCCGTACGCCACCGTTCCAATATACTCATTATATTAATTATACCACTTCTGGCATTTTTTCAGCTTATTAATTCATGCAGGCTAGCCAACCCAGATCTTTTTGAGTAGATATCGAAGAAATTGAGCCGACTGGGACTTGAACCCAGAACCAATTGCTTAAGAGGCAACTGCTCTACCGATTGAGCTATCGGCCCAAATATCACAAGCTGATTGAAGAATTATACTAAAAAACCTGGGAAATATCACCTGGGTGTAGATATCGAACAGCTACTATCTACTTAACAAGTTGCACTTCCCGAGTTATGAGTTGTGCTTTATAATACAGGAGTTAAATCATGCGCTTGTAGCTCAATGGATAGAGCACCTGTCTTCGGAACAGGTGGTTGGGGGTTCGACTCCCTCCAAGCGCAAAACTTCATAGAGCCATACTATAGGCGAACGAGGAATATTTAAGCCATCAAGCTTCGGGAGATGGACCACGTACACACCTTGCCTCCCCCAGTAGTTCGCTTTCAGCGAAAATCTCAATAATTTGATACTCAATTTCTCCCTCAGAGCCCACAATGGCTCGAATCAAACCATATTTCTGCTGGCCTCCTTCATCAACCCACGTCACAAACTCACCAATAGGATCGGGATTACCTTCATCAATCAATCTTTGTTCATGAGCAATTATCCATTGATCTGGAGTAGGAAGCCTGCCCCCTGAGTATCTACAATATTCAACTGCATTACCAAGCGCTAGCAGTAATTTTTCACTTTCCCCCAAAGGTATCACCGCAGTTGGAAGGTCATGTTCAGAGTTTGTACAGCTGGCCAATACAACACCCAATAATAATGTGGAAATTTTTTGTGACAATTTCATATATTGCCATTATAGCATGCAAAGCTGTACATGTCCACACACTTCGCATGGAAGATCATTCTTTGAGCAGTTTGCAAATACAGACAACATAAATGCGCTACTACTACCTACAGATAGTAGTACGGTCAAAGGCTGCTGTTGAAGGCTTTATGACGCAGGCCTCCCATAACTGACTGGAAGTTAATACACGCCTGATATGGTGTCTCATAGGGACTGAAGTACCGATGTACATCTCCATCTCCCCAGTACTTTGTGCTCATGTAGTAATAGTGATCCGAAGTCTGCAGCTTTCCCCAGACATCAAGGATTTGGTCACGCCTTGCAGACGGGATTCTTTCCTCCAATATTAATTGCTTCAATTCTTTTCCTAGTTTGTAAATAGAATCCAAGGAACGTTTTTGCATCTCGTTTCCAGTCCAAGCAGAAAGATCTCTCTCAGCATCTGCCCAAGATACAATCTGAGGATAGCTCAAAGGCTCCTCGGGGGCAAAAGCTTCCACAGCCTCGGAAGGCAGTATGAACTCAATTCCCCTTTTTGCTAACTCCGATGGCAAGTGTTTATAAAACTCAAATATCCCCGATTCTACCCGATGGTGTTCTCCTACTGTTTCATAATCCATGCATAATGTAGTGAGATAACCTGGCTCTGCTGCTACCCAATCAGCAAATTTCTCTGCTGTTACAGGATAACCTTCCCATCCCTGCAGCTGGAAACGGAAAGCGATATCATCAGATCGACGGTAGTTCTTTAATAAAAGCTTCAGCTGCAGTGAGGGCTCATCTGAGCCAGGGAGACGAGATAGAACAGCTTCCGCTTCTGGTGGTAAAGCAACCGAATGATTACTGTACATAAAATTTGGGCTACGCCAGTCCAAAATAGTATCCCACCCCTCTGTAAACATTGCTCGGAATCCCAGCCGGCGTACAAATTCGCCCACATCATCTCGGTATGTGAGCTCTGTATTACGAAAAACCCGAGGTGTTGCCCCAAACAGTTCTTTAAGTTTTTGACAATGAAGCGCAATTTGACGTTGAAATTCCTCCCAATCATAAAAAGCCGCCAGGGAGTGATAGTGCGTCTCGCAAATCAGTTCCATGCCACCAGAGGCATACATTTCTGAATATAGCTGCAGTACATCTGGTGCTCTTGCTGCAAGCTGCTCCAATACCGTGCCAGTGAAGCTGTAGGAAATTTTCAGCCCCTCGTTCTTAATGAGCTGATGGAACATTTTCCCCGCAGGAAGATAACAGCGATCAACTACTCTATCAATAATAAAATCGTTTGTATTCCCCGGAGTCCCCCCGAAATATGACATCTCACCAGGAGTATCGTACATAGAGTAGTAATTGTTGAGTCGATAGGGCTGATGAACATGGAAATATAGCAACAAGTGTTTTTTTGTCTTCGGATATTTATTGATGTAGAAAGTGTCGGACATTAATAAAAGCTTAGCTGTTAATGGAACTAAAATCAATGACTATTTGCATTGACAAAAGAATGTCAATTGAGGATTTGGTAAATAATTTGTGGTGCATTCTCCACAAGAAGTTTTTATGTCATAATCTGGCAATAATTTTTAATTTACCCACTCATGGGATACGACTATTTTTATGAAACATATGATTCACCCATCGGTGATGTCAGCTATGGGCTTCCAGCCGTAAGCGGGATTTTCCTTCTCTGCTACTGCTTGGTGGCAGTTGCTGGATTAGCAGTGGCTGGTTTTATTTACTACCGACTTGCCAAGAAGATGGGTTACAATCCTTGGTTGGGACTGCTGATGCTAGTTCCACTTGCAAATTTTGTAATCCCCTTCATCATTATTTTTAATAAGTGGCCGATTGAAGAAGAGCTAGAAGCTTTAAAGGCAAAGCATAGTGACCACAAGAAGCAAGATAAAGAGTAGAGATTTTTGTGAATGAAGCTATTTAATGCGGGGCCCGACTTTGTCGGGGC
>CAZGHV010000008.1:0-15358 GCA_964525705.1 uncultured Candidatus Saccharibacteria bacterium
CTATAAAACAGATAGAAGATGGTAACACAATCCAGGCACTGTCTACCAGCATAACCTGCTTACCCAAGAACATCACATCAAAAAAGGGCATATTGCCCTTCTTTGATGTCTACCCTAGCGGATTTGGCATTAACTGCCAGTTAACAAGTGGTACGACGCACCCTGAATCCTCAGACCCAGGGGATATAGTCAAACCTATGTCTAATATCGTCGCAGTTATTAGACCCCGGTCGGGTAGACACCAAATTATAGCATCGCACCGTCCAAAAACCGAAGCCCAATTTCGCCTTAAAAAGGAGCCGCAGCCACAAAATTCGCTTACCAATAAGCAAACTTATTACATTAAAAATTCACAAGAAATCAAGAAGTGATTCCTAGCAGCAAATTACACTAAACTCAGCGCCAAAATGCAGAGAATACATCAGCTGCAGACATAGCACAGCAAGTATAAATCTATGTAAAATATCACACAAAGTACAAAAAAGTGCCTCCAGCAAATCCTGCAGTGAGCAGCTAAGAAACACGTACTTTACTAAAAGTAGCATCTAGCTTACAATCATCTGTAGTTCGTGCCAGATAGCTGGCTTAGCTCAGCTGGTAGAGCAGCCGCCTTGTAAGCGGCAGGTCCTGGGTTCGAGTCCCAGAGCCAGCTATCTGGCACGCCAGGAATATCATTAATAAATCACATGCTCGTCCCCGGCCGAAATCCAGTTATTGAGGCGCTCCGTGCACCTCAACATGCAATAAAAGAGATCTTTTTGCAAACAGAAATCAATCTTGATCCCAAGATTGCAGAAATTCTGGATCTCGCAAAAGCAGGTAACACTCGTATCACATACGTCTCTCGGGCGCAATTGGAGAAAATCTGCAATGGCGATGTGCATCAAGGAGTAGTTGCCAAGGTAGAGCTCATTGCTCAAAAATTAGAAGAAAAGACTATTCTCACAAACATGGGGATGTATGTCTACATACGTGAAGCACAATACGAGCATAACATTGGCGCTATTATTCGGACCGGAGAAGCCGCAGGGATTGCAGGCATAATCATTGCTCCGAAACAAGATCTCACCGGGACCATCGCTCGTATATCTATGGGGGCGATATTCCATCTACCTGTATATAGTGCGTCCTTGTTTCCCACCATTAAGCTCTTTAAAGATGCAGGTCAAATTGTATCTGCGCTAGAGATTAATGGCGAAGTGTCATTATTTTCTGCAGACATGAAATCCCCTGGACTACTAATAGTGGGAGGGGAAGACAAATCGGTGAGCAGTCAGATACTTAACCAGTGCGACCAGCACATATTGATTCCTCAGTTTGGGAAAGTTAATTCCCTCAACATGAGCGTAGCTGCAGCAGTTGCAATCTATGAACATGTGCGGCAAAGACAGTTATAAATAATCATTCGAATAATTCCCGAGCAATCAACGAACCCATAACCAGTCGA
The DNA here is from genome assembly GCA_964525705.1 of uncultured Candidatus Saccharibacteria bacterium. GTDB lineage: Bacteria > Patescibacteriota > Dojkabacteria > J137 > JAEUSD01 > CAZGHV01. Next base: position 1,448 of record CAZGHV010000008.1, read on the forward strand.
TTTGCATTAATTTATAGAGCAACTTATTTGTTCCATTGCTTCCCTGCCCTCCCCCTGTTATAATCCTGATGCTAATTTCCCATTGTGATCATTATTAAAAGATTCAGAGCATGGCAAAGAAAAGCGGATCAAAAAAGAAAAGCCTGGCATACAGACTCATAAACGAGGAGACCGGTCACCACTATGTCGTACGCTTGGGTAGAGAGGGGTATGACAAGCTCAAGGAGAAAACTGTGAGCAAGTACAATCCCCGATTGAGAAAGCACGTGGAGTACAAAGTACGTAAGACCAGTAAGCCCCGATAGGGCTGTGATGTCAACGGTAGCATGGCGGTCTCCAAAACCGCTCGTGGGGGTTCGAATCCCTCCGGCCCTGATTGATGTTTAGTAAAAGAATATGAAAAAGCTAAAGCAAGCTATAAATTTTTTTGGCAAGGAGATAGCAGGAACAGTCGCAGAGCTGAAGCAAGTAGAATGGCTATCTCGCAGAGATACTGTACAATCAGTGTCCATTGTTATGCTGGCAGCAATTGCAACAGTAATAATATTGAGTAGCATGGATAATGCTTTGACCAGTATACGCTCAATCATATTGGATAGAGGAATAATTTAAATATGGCCAAAAAGAAGCAAATACAACAGGAAGAAACTCCAGAGAAGGAGACAGGCTTTACTCCTAGCCCAGATATAGCTCCGGACTCTGAGCTCAAATGGTACGTAGTAAACACATATTCTGGTCATGAGAAAAAAGTTGCTGAGCAAATAAAACAACGCATCGCAGCAAATGGGCTGGAAGAGGTGGTGACAGAGGTGATAGTCCCCACCCAGGAGAAAATTGTGGCAAAAGGGGGGAAAAAGCACACGGTAGAGGAGAAAATACTGCCAGGATACGTGCTTATTCACATGCAGATCAATGATCAAACTTGGCACATAGTGCGCAACACAGATGGCGTAACAGGATTTGTAGGAAGTACCAAAAATCCATCGCCCCTTGAAGAAAAAGAGCTTAAGGCGATTTTGGCATTCTCCGAGGTGAAACAACCCGCCTATGAGTCCAGTTTCAGTGTAGGACAATCCATCAAAGTAACAGATGGACCTTTCAAGGATTTCATTGGCAAGATTGAGGAAATAAACGAAGGGAAGGGTCAGTTAACAGTGCTATTATCTATTTTTGGAAGAGAGACCCCAGTGCCTCTAGACTTCCTACAAGTAACTACAAACCTATAAATATAAACCAACATGGCTGAGCAAAAAAAATTAGGAAAAAATGATGTAAAAGCAGTAGTGATTCTACAAATACAGGCAGGCAGGGCAACCCCTGCTCCACCGCTGGGACCTACATTGGGACAAAACGGTGTAAACATCGCCAAGTTTTGTGAGGAGTTTAATGCACAAACAAGAGATAAAGGCGCAGACGTACTTCCGGTACAACTCACAGTATTTGGAGATAACAGTTATAAGATGAAAATCAAAGAACCCACAGTGGTCAGCATGCTCAAGAAGGCTGCAGGTATTGAGAAGGGTTCTGCACACCCCAAAAAAGACAAGGTAGGGAAGGTGAAAAAAGCACAGCTAAGACAAATAGCAGAACGCAAACTCCCAGACTTAAACACAAAAGATGTCGATGCAGCCACAAAAATAGTTGCCGGTTCTGCAAATAGCCTGGGTCTAGAAATAGTAGATTAATCATTCAAAAAGTTTAAAACAATGTCACAAAAACCAGATTCACAAAAGAAATACCCCCTAGAAGAGGCGGCAATTTTGTTGCCGAAGCTCTCTACTTCAAAGTTTGTAGGCAGTGTGGATATTGATGTAGTGCTTAACATCTCAGATAAGCAGAAAAAAGAAAGTGTAAAAGGTACTGTAATATTTCCACATCCTTTTGGCAAAGAGGTCCGAGTGTTAGTTCTATGTGAAGACAAGGATGTACCAGCAGCAAAAGCTGCCGGGGCGGTAGACGCAGGGTTGGAAGAGCTTGTAAAAAAGATAGAAGCAGGAAAGATCGAATTTGATGTCGTATTGGCTAGCCCTACAGTTATGGCCAAGGTTGCTCGCTTGGGGAAGGTGCTAGGCCCCAAAGGACTGATGCCAAATCCAGCAAATGATACAGTAACAAATAATATCCCAGAGTCGGTGCACAGCTTTAAATCTGGGAAGCAAACTTTCAAAATGAGTGAGCAAGGTGTAGTAAGGATGCGAGTAGCCAAACTGGATCAGCCAACAGAAGCAATTATAGCCAATATCTCTACTCTGCTGAAAGCTATACAAGCATCTGCGCGTAAGCTAAGTACACAGCCATTCAAGAAAATTAGCCTCTCCCCTACCATGGGATCCAGTGTGAAGCTAGATGTCGCTTCCCTCACAGAGGTACTCAAATAATTCTCGGGGATATATAGTGCGCTTAAGGAAACAAAAACCGGGTTTCGAACTATAAAAAATCGAGCAAGTTGTCTGTGAGCCTTTATGAAATCCTGTCCATAATTTCACTCCTGCTCTGAAATTTAGCCTGTAGCCAAAGATAGCGTCAGTATGTTAAAATTAATTGTCAAAGACAGTAGGTAGCTTTCAATGAAAGCATAAACCCTATCGAGACGCACAATAAGCAGCTAGAGAGGATTGAGTTATGAGGCAGGTATAGGAATACGATGTTCCCTAGCACTGACTATTGTTTAAATGCGCCTCGTGGCGCTTTTTTCATGTCTAGATATATATTAAATCATCTGTAATGGCAAAAACAAAGTCACAAAAGCAGGAGATGTTGAAAAAGTATGGAGCATTGCTCAAGCAAGCCAAAGGGTTAGTCGTGATTACACCTAGTGGGATAGGCCCAAATGCGGTCAATACCTTCCGAGAGAAGCTAAATCCTGTAGGCAGCGACTACCATATCGTAAAGAATACCCTATTCAAGATTGCTCTCACAGAGGCAGGACAGCCATCACTGCAAACATTTGACTCTGGCTCGCATGCAGTCATATTTGTCCAAGATGACATTGTTTCTACCGCCAAGCTTTTAAAAGATTTTGTAAAATTGAATGCAGACAAAGTCCAAGTCGAAACAGGATTACTGGAAGGTGAAGTACTTTCACACGAACAAGTCCAGGGTCTGGCTGATATGCCCACAAAAGAACAATCCATATCCATGATTGCCGGCTTAATCAACCAGTCTCTAGCTGGAGTTGCCAACGTCCTGGAAGACAGTATCCGATCGGTAGCAATAATAATTAACCAGGCTTTTGAAGAAAAATAACTTTATTGTTTTCACCATGAGTTATACCTGCCACAGACCTGAAAGCATAGTTTAATTTGCAGGATGTTAAGACTTTAAAACAAAGTGATTGACCACATGGTCAACAGAATTTTATTTTTATTTTATATACCAAATTATGGCCGCAGATAAAGTACAAAAAATTGTGGAGGCTATCAAAGAGCTCTCCGTGGTAGAGGCGTTTGACCTCAAAAAAGCCTTGGAGGATGAATTTGGAGTCACTGCAGCTGCTCCTATGGCAATGATGGCAGCACCAGCATCAGGCGCAGCCGAACCAGTGGAAGAGAAAACTGAGTTTGATGTGATGCTGACAGAAATCGGTGCAGAGAAAATCGCCGTCATTCGCGTAGTGAAGGACATCACTGGCCTAGGCTTGAAAGAGTCAAAAGACCTGGTAGAAGGTGCTCTCCCCGCCAAAGTCAAAGAAGCTGTGAGCAAAGATGAAGCTACAGAGATAGTGAAGAAGCTCACCGAAGCTGGCGCAAAGGCAGAAATGAAATAATGAAGTGAAGAAAAATAGAGCCCTAGATAATATTTTCTAGGGCTTTTTTCTTGCATTAAAAAAGCTTATAGTCCTATCTTGCCTACTCTTGTTTGTTGATAAAGATCTGAGTGTTCTAAAACCTGCTCAAGCCCTTTTACTACACAGTATAGAGGATCCTCTACAACATAAGCGGGAACGCGCACAGACCTGGTAATAAATTCATCTAAGTTACGTAACATTGCCGTACCGCCACTTAGGACTATACCTCTATCCACAATATCGGCACCCAGCTCTGGTGGAGTGCGGGACAGTACCTCCACAATTACTGTCATAATTGGTGCTAGCACCTCACGCACAGATTCCACCAAATCATTTGAATCCACCTCTACCACATCTGGCATACCAGTATGTATATTTCTACCTCGGACTTGCATATTCAGCGGGATATCCATGTGCGTAGCTGAGGCGACTTGCATTTTCACTCTCTCTGCCATTTGCTCTCCCACCTCTAAATTAAATTTCCGCCGCAGCTCCCTAGCAATCGACTCTGTCAAAGCATCCCCTGCACCCCGCTGAGACGAGTGGCAAACAACACCATTAAGAGATACCACTGCAATCTCTGCTGTCCCCCCTCCCAGATTCACTATCATATTTCCAGCTGGGGTGTGTACAGGCAATTTGCCACCAATAGCTGCAGCAACTGGCTCTGGAAATAGGAAAATCTTACCTGCCCCAGCTGCTTGCATAACCTTGATCACTGCTCGCTCTTCCACAGACGTAACTCCCACAGGCACAGAGACCACAACCTCTGGCCGAGACAGCTGAACACGGGGAATAACTTTTGAAAGCAGCTTTTTAAGCAAGGCTTCTGCTACCAAATAGTTTGAAATCCCTCCATATTGGAGCGGGCGTCTAGCCTCTAGCCCCTCTGGTACTTTTCCCAACATTTCCTTGGCTTCTTTGCCCACTGCAATTATTTTGTGCTCCCTTGTTGAAATTGCTGCCACTGTAGGCTCGTTAAGAACAATTCCCTTGCCCGAAGCAATAATTACAGTATTTGCTGTACCCAGATCTATCGCCAATTTTGTACTAGCAAACATTCCCATATTCTGTATAATTTACTTCAGATTATAGTCTATGAAAGTAAATTCTGTCTCATGCTAAGGACTAAATATACTGCAAATCTCATCTCTGCTCTCACTATCGTGCTTTTTGCCATCATCACAGTACTAGCTTTGCTTATTGTGAGAGGAAACACTATCTCACCAGACGGAGTAACAGCAACCGGTACAATCCGGCTACTTGTTACACCAACAACAGAACTAGCTGTATACTTGGATGAGAAACCACAAAAAGTTTCAACTGGGAATGTTGTGGAGTCGGTGCCTCCTGGCAATTACACAATCCGTGTAGAGAGAAATGGCTATGCTTCCTGGAAACAAAATATCGAGGTAAAGGTAGGGCTGGTAACGGATGTAACTGCACAACTATTTCCACAGGCACTTAACCTCAGCCAAGTAACCCAAACAAATATTGATACTTTGGCTTTCACCAGCGATAACCGCCAAGTTTTTTATTTCGTTTCAGATTCCCCACTAGGCTCAGAAATCGGGCTTTGGAAAAACCAGCTACAAAACAGCGCCATCATCTCTTTTACTGAAGACACGCCAGTAAAGATCGCAAATGTCACAGAGCTAGAAAGCATAATTCCTTCTCCAGATGGTGGGAAATTAGTCATAAAAATTAATGAGCAGTTTAATTTACTTGATGGAAACAGCTTAAACGTCATCGGTACAGATACAGTTTTAAACTTCCCTTTTCCTGTAGACACTATTACGTGGCTGACGGGAGATAATTTACTTGTTGTGAGCGACCAGCTTTTAATTGATTATCAAATAAGCACAGAAAAGTACACGCTCATAACTTATCAAGGCAAAGAAATTGAACCCACATATGCTATTTCCGACAGTACGGTCATTTTTCTCTGGAACAATACACTTTACAAATATTCAAATGGCGTTACTGCCCCCCTCAAACTAGAAAACATATCCTTACCAGAAAACATAGTTAATATTTATACGGCAGATACCACTGCAGACTACATGCTTTTGCAAACAGTTACTGACGAGCTCTATGCCATATTTCTGCCGCAGAGCTACATAGGATTGGTAGGTAAGTATGAACTACTGAGCCAAGGACCCGATGGCAGCAACTTTTTGCTAGCCAGTGAAGACGGCAAACTCATAGCCGGCGAGTTAAAGATAAGTATTATTCAAAAGTCTGCAGAGATCGCTTTAACAGAAAGCTCATTATCGGCTAGCGAGATTGAAGCCTTGGTCTGGGACACTGGAAGCAAATATTTCATATTTCGCTACACAAGCGACTTGAGTACCCTGTGGGCGGCAGACACAGGAGGTGGAAATCTCACAGATCTGCTCACTAGCGATAGAATTGTCTCTCCCATGTCTGCATGCATCCTACCTGGTGGTGAAGAGATAGTCCTCTTACTGAGAGATGACACCACCAGTCCTAGCAGACAAAACCTGTATAGCCTGAAGCTTGGAGAATAGCTATTTTGAGGTTATGATGATCCGAAAGTTGTCCCTCACACATTGTCAGATAACCACCGTACACCACGTCCTGCGATCCCAAAATTGTTCAAATCCCTCGAAGATACCAACACATACATTGCACACTAAGATTTTACAATTTTTCGATGTTTTCAGCAAAATCAAAGTTATCTTTGAAAGCGATACTGGGCTTAAAGATTCAGGATTAGCGCTAGCGGTCTGATTTGTCTGTCTTTGGAATGAATATGTTACAACTCTTATCTGGATACTGGATATCCCTTACACCAAAAGCAAAACATCAGCTTAATGAGATACTTTTTCCTAAAGGTCTAGTAGTCCAGAATAGCAGAGTTACAACTCTGGAGTTATCACCGCTCTTTAAGGATATTGAGGACATTTCTAATGAAGATATCCCTAGTGATACCCTAGGTAGGACTCGAACCTACAACCTTTTCCTTAGGACGGAACTGCTCTATCCAATTGAGCTACTAGGGCAGCATCCGTCAATTATAGCAAGGATACTGCAATTATAACTGCTCTACGGGCATCATTTTTTGCCACTCACCAGCTCGTCTCTTGTCCCTTCCCAAGCAGAATCATAGAGAACCTTCTCAATTGCTAAGTCATAATCAAAGAGTTCTTCGGGTGTAAACCAAACCTTGAGCTCCCTCTCTGCCTCATCTACCGAGCTTGATGCGTGAACTAGATTGCGGGTTACTCTGTCTGCTTCATCGGCAACCAAATATGAGTCAATAGTGTAGTCAGCACGGATAGTACCCACATCTGCTTGCAGAGGGCTTCCATGCCCCACCAATTTGCGCACATGCTCTATAGCATGTGCAGATTGTATCACAAACGCGATCACTGGTCCAGTAGACAAAAACCGCACCAAACGCCTCTGTACATCCTCAGCGATTTCAATTGCAGTTTTGTCTGTCTTTATGCCTTTTGAAGCAAACACTTCCAGGGTACGGTTTCCAGTCTTTTCCTTTTCTTCTTTATTCCACCAATAGTGCTGAACTGCCTGATCCCGGGTAGGCCACACCATCTTCATAGCAATAATCTTCAAACCCTTCTTCTCAAACCTGGTAAATATTTCGCCAATTAAACCTCTCTGCACGCCATCGGGCTTAATCAAAACCAATGTACGCTCATGGGCACCAGTCTTATATGACATATATACATGATTAATAATTATGCAAGCATTCTAGTACCTTATAGGTAAATTCTCAACCCCTCCCCCCCACTCCACTGTTGAGCCACTTTCGCCATCTGTAAAAACACATATTCGCCCATGCAAATCGGTACGCCAAACAGGGATCTCATGCAGCAAATCAAGCACCGAATCAGTAGGATGACCATATGCATTACCCTCTCCCACAGATATAAATGCCATTACCGGCTGCAATAGTTCCAAAAGCTCCGCAGAGGTAGAAGTACTACTTCCATGATGCCCTACCTTGAGCAAATCAAATTGGCCATTTGCTTTACCCCAGGAATGCAAGGCTTGGAGTTCAAACTCTGCGCCCAAATCACCCGCCGTAAACAATTGCCAATCGCCGTAACTTAACACTAAGCCGACAGAGTGGTCATTCTCATTTCCTTGCATTTTTGCTATACCTGCATCATCTGGCCAAACAACATCTACTTGCAAACAGCACCCAAACCGAAAACTGTGGTGTTTATCCAAAAGGCGTACATCCGTACCGGCAGTAAATAGATCATTGCGAATTGCATCTGCCAAAGAATTCATACCACCATTCCACATAACCATCTCAGGATTAAATCTGGAAATAATTGCCAAAAGTCCCTCAGCATGATCTGCGTCTGCATGAGTAATAACAACTAAGTCAAGGTCACGATGAATTGGTCCCAGAACTTCAATCAGCTGTGAAGCTACAGCGTCACCACGACCAGTATCTATTAACATAGTGTAATTATCTGGTGTGGTGATTAGTAGAGAGTCACCCTGCCCAACGTCTAGCATACAAGCCGCAAGAGTGCCAACAGAAGGATTGTGCAAATGTGTTGCGCATTCGGCCACAAAAATAGCAGCCAAAGCGCAAAGTACAATTATAGCTATCTTCTTGATTGACATTTTGCTCCAGGATTTTCATAGCTAAGTTTAAGAATGGCCAGTGCTAGCAAGCAGCAGACCAGACCAAGGGTTAAGTTAGCCATATCTTTTACCACAAAAATTTCGAGCACCGGCATTAACCCCTGCAGGACAGACCCAAGCAGCCCTCCTAGCCAATTTGTTAGCCAAATCGGAAACGCTATTTTAATTCCTCCTGTTAGCACCTGCAGACTGAGCGCAGTCCCTCCCACCGCCATCAAAACAGGAACAAGTGGCAGTATGAACATGTTTGTGATAATTCCGGCAAAGCTTACCTCTTGAAAGTGCAAAAATAGTAGTGGCGAGGTGAGTAGCGTTATCCAGAGAGCCGGCTTGACCGATTTGTACAATAGATTGCTACACTCTGTGTCCGATTGTCCAAATATAGATATGCCCAGATAAGCAGCAATTGATAATTGCCAGCTAACGTTTCCAAATACTGCTGGATTTTCAAGTAACATAAGCGTCGAGGCATACACAAGAGCTAGTATCCAGTTACTCTTCTTACCTAGAAGAGTGGCTACCAGGGTTATTATGCTCAGAATTACTGCTCTTGTGGCCGGCAAATTGTATGTACCTACAAGGAGCCAAAATGATATGACAGCTATAATTGAGAGCCATGTTACCCACCGTCTTCCCAACACGATTACTAATACCAGACAGGCATTAACTACTACAGTAACATTGTATCCAGAAACAGCGACAATATGGCTCAGACCAGCCACCTTTAAATCATCACTAAATTGCGGGTCAAATTCAGCCTTGATACCCAAAAGGATTCCGGCTACAAGGTCTGCACTTTGCGGAGAAAGCATTGAGTTAAGCTTCCCCACAAGAGACTCTCGTATATCCGCAAAAACTGTAACCAGATTATATTCCCTCCCCATCCACACTACTGACTTTGGATTCTGGTCGCTATATCCCACAGCAATGCTGCGCAAGTACTCCCCAAATCCTGTACTAACGTCAATTAACTCCGGTTGAGACGCCACAGACAACACATCCCCCACTTTCCAAGCTGGATATCGCTGCAAAGTCACATATAGTCTGACTTGTGGGGCAGCCCTGACATGCCCAATTATGGACTGAGAAACTTCTCTCATGACCGGCGGCTGATCAACCACTAGCTCATAACCATTATCAAACTCCCACTGACTTTCCACCTGCCAAGCATTTATACGCCAAGCTCCTATAACTATCCCAACCAGCAACCATATCCACTTTTTACGACCTATAAAAACACTTGCAAGTACTATAACTACAAAGCTAATACCTCCGGCGAATACAGAAATCCAAGTCCCCACGCATAGCTGAAGCAAAGATAATTCACGAAGCCAAACAAATATTTTGTAGAAAAGTCTAAATGCTTTGTCAATGAAACCTACACGCATACCAGGGACTTTAAATCTGCATATTTCTCCTCACCAATCCCACTTACCTCTAGCAACTCTTGAATAGAAGCAAAGGGCCTGGCCTCAATTATTTTCTCCGCTGTCGCTTCACCCACACCAGGGAGGGAATCCAATTGTTGTACAGTAGAGTTGTTCAAATCTACAAGCCCAGCTCCACAGGTGAAGGTCGGAGGCTGCGCCCGTTGCGTAAATGGTACGTAAACGTGCTCGCCGTCAGTGGCCAGCTTTGCCAGATTTAGCTTACTGTTAAGCCACTCCAGGTCTGCGCCGTCTGCAAGACCACCTGCAACTTGTATTAGCTCACCTAGGCGCATATTGGGCGTTATTGGGTACACACCTGGAGACTTTACCGCCCCAGACACGTATGCCTGAGGGGCAAGCTGCAAGAGCTCTGGTTCTTTATCCAAGAATTGAATACCACTACCCCTGTCTACAATATACATTTCAGGCAAGAAGCCTAAACCAAAAAATGTAGCCGCTACAATGGCCAGCAGAAAAATTCTACGAAATATCTGACTAATCCTTTTAAGCACGGGCAATGATAGCCCACTAATGTTAAAATTTTCTTAAAAGGAGACTACCCGGGCATTGACTATCACCACTTCTGATTGTGGGCGAGGAATTTGAGGATCTGTGTTGTCTACTGGAATTTTCGATATGCTTTCTAAGACCTGACCACCTGCTATCACTCTCCCCACCACCGTAAAATACCCATTCAATTCCTGCAACCTTGTATCGCCTGGGTTACCCATCACAATAAAAAACTGGCTGCCAATACTATTTGGCTGAGTGCTTGCCATTGCTACTGTATATGCCTGGAGGGACACAGATACCAATCCATCGCTAGAAGCGTAACCAGCAGCCAGCAGTGCTTGCACTTTCTCATTACTTAACCCAGTAGACCCCCAGTTCACTTCATCGGGTATGAAATACCCCGGGCCTCCATTACCATCATTACTAGGATCATCATCAAGCGTGTTTCTATCTCCACCCTGAATCAATAAATCTGTAAATAGCCGATGAAACTTCGTGCCATCATAGTAACCTTTCTCTGCTAAGAAAACCAAGTTATTTACATTCTGGGGAGCATTTTGCTCAAAGAGGTCGATGGATATTGTTCCGTAATTGGTATGCAATTCCAGCCCATAGTCCACACCATTCCCCAAGTTAAAAGACGGCGGAGCTGTGTATACAAAAGGACGCAACTCATTCAAACTTTTCTCCCCACGAAATATTGGCAACACAAATTCTCTGCCGACTATAAACACCACAACTATCATCACCAGTACACCGAGTAAATACCACCAAATGCGATTTTCTTCTCTAAACATGCTAGATTATACAGCAAATAATAACTAGGAGAACCCCCAGATATGAGACGTACAGACGACAGGACTCGGACAAACCCAGATCCTACTGCTCTTGAGGCTGGAGGCGAGAACTCGGCGAATATTTGGGAAAGGATTAAGTTAGTAGCAGAACCAGAATACATAGGGATTCTCTCAAGACTAATTAGACTTGCAGGAAATTCAAAACAATTACTCCAGAAGGTCAAAAACAAACAGGAAGCAACTAATTTGCTGCTGGAAATGTTGGGCTCAGATGGGTGGGAAATGATTATCCGGGTAGCAGAATATGTTTACAGTGAAAATTTATCCAGTTTACTCATCTCTGGGAAATTCCTAGGAGTATTTGACAAAATCGCCATCGGGTTATCTGTCAAAATTCTCATCCCCATGCTAATTTCCAATGCAGGGTTGACTGGAAACCCGAGTGCACAGAGATACCTAGAAACTTCGAACACAACAACCGTACATCTGGAAGGATAGTTTTTACCCTTAGTGCACTTGCCATCATAGATCCTGACATCACTGCTGCATTTGTCTACCTAAATAATGCTTATGTAGAAGCAGAAATTTTCCCTATTGAAAGACTTAAACTGGCTATCTACATAATTGTTGAGCGCATTGGTTATGGTTTGCTTGAGTAAGTAATAAATCCAAACTACAGCCCACGCACCTATTTCAAGAGCTATAGTTTGGTCTTTGAAATCCGATCAAAGAATTCATTGCGAATAATCACAATAGTATATCCCTTCCTAAGATTTGCTGTGAAAGACTGAAAGCTGCAACTCTCAATCAATAGAGCATCAAATTCATCCCTCCACAATTTCCCCAATATGCCTTATTTCGAAATCAGGAGAAAAACCTCTCAACTTGTCCAAGTCATAGAACCTTCCATGATAATCAGGGTCGTGGACCAGAACAGCAGCTATTCCAGCTCTATGCGCCGCCTCAATATCTACCCAAGAGTCGCCCACCATTGCCGCGTCATGTTTTTTGGCTCCCAGCCTCTTTAACGCTATTTCAATTGGTTCCGGATCCGGTTTAAGCAAATCTGCATCGCTTTCATACACCACAGCACCAAAGCAGTCTAATATCCTTTGCGTTTGTTTCACGATTTGGACATTTTCTTCTGCACTACTGGTGACCACCCCCAGCTGCTTACCCATTTGGGAAAGTGACCGAATTGTCTTCTCGACATGGGGAAACATTTTACAGTCGGGTAAATGGACAGAAGCCCGGGTCTCAAACTTAGATTTCACACCGTCCACGTCCTCTATCCCAAATCTACGCTCAAACTCCCAATCTCCAAACACCTTTTCTCCTAAGTCACGATAACTTACACTTACCCCGTAATACTTGAGAAACATTAGGTAAGCCTCGCCCCACAAAGTCAATGTGTCTACCAGAGTTCCGTCCCAATCAAAAAGGAAGGTCTGGTATTTATTGCTTAGAGGTGGCATGGATATGACTTTATGCTGTTACCAGGCTCACAATTCTACCTGGTATATACAACTCTTGCTTCAAAGACTTGTTTTGCAGATACTTCTGCACTTTTATACTGGATTTGGCCCTAGCCAATACATCCTGCTCTGCTTCCCCTGCCCCAACCATAATCGTATCCCTCACTTTACCATCCACTTGTACGGCTACCCGCGCATGCTCACTTTCCAACAATTTGGCGTCATGATCCGGCCAACTTTGAGTATGGACAGAGCCCTCTTCTCCCAAGATGTACCACAGCTCCTCTGCCAAAAATACTGTCACAGGAGAGATAGCTACCACAAATTTGCGCCACCAGGCGGCAGGAATAGCCTCCACCTTTTTTAGCTGCCCTACAAGCATCATTATTTCTGCCACAGCCGTATTCGTCTTCATATCATTCAACATCGCCCCATATCGCACCAGGAAGCGGTTTATAGACATGTTCAGCTCCGCCGAGATCGAGGCACTATCTTGAACTCGCTCAGACAGCTCCCAAATCTCATCAACCAATCTCCGACAAGCCCGCAAACCTCCCTCGTTCCACTCCACATCATCATCATATGGTCCCATAAAACAAATGTATAATCGCACAGCATCCGCCCCATACTTCTCTACTTTTTCATCTGGATTCAATACATTGCCACGAGATTTGGACATCTTCTGCCCATCTGTACCCATGAGCAAGCCTCCATTTTTCCTCCAAGCATATGGCTCCAGCGTAGGTACCAGGCTTTGATCATACAAAAATTTATGCCAGAATCGGGAGTACAGCAAATGCAATGTCGTGTGCTCACTACCACCAAAGTAGTTGTCGACAGGAAGCCAATACTTCATTTTTTCTTTAGCTGCAAATTCTTGGTCATTATGCGGATCTAAATAGCGCAGATAATACCAGCAAGAGCCTGCCCAGTTTGGCATTGTATTTGTTTCCCGTTTTGCAGGAAGCCCTTCTGCATCTTTTGTGTTCACCCAATCATCGTTTTTTGCCAAAGGTGAAGCAGCATCCGATGCCGGAGTATAATCTGGCACATCTGGCAATAATAGCGGCAGCTTCGCCTGCACGCTTTGCGCATCATTTACATCACATATAGCTTCTACGCTGCCATCCTGCCTGTGAATGAGTGGAATAGGTTCCCCCCAATATCTTTGCCTGGAAAATAGCCAATCACGTAATTTATAGGTCACAACCCTCTCCCCCCAACCCTCGCCCCCGGCGCGCCCCTCGCCGCCCTGGCCG